>JANLXV010000421.1:0-7634 GCA_031365305.1 Chitinophagaceae bacterium | reverse complement strand
AGGTGCTTAATGAAGTTTACGGCAGAACAGTTTTGCCTTTAGGGGCATCGAAATAATTTCACAAAATGACAACCATACGCATTACCATAAAAGGAAAAGTACAAGGTGTTTTTTACAGGGATTCAGCAAAAAAGCAGGCTGATAAACTTGGCTTAACCGGTTGGATAAAAAATACGAGTGATGGAAATGTAGAAGCTATGGTTACCGGCAATAACCAGGAACTTGATCAATTTGTACAGTGGTGTAAACTTGGCTCTGACCGGTCAAAAGTTGAAGACGTAAGTTTTGACACTGTAGATGATATAAGCTTTCCCGATTTCTCTATTGTGCATTAATCAATCTATCACATTCCAGGGCGTAATGTCTTCAGGTTTGTCATTAGCCTCATCATCTTTTCCTTCATATTCAGTATTGTCTTTTTTTTCTATAACTTTTTCATCGTCTGTTTCACTGTTTGCCGCCGCCGGGCTACTGATATTAGATTGAACATTACTGATATCTTCCGCAGAAATATTGTCCCTTTCATTGGTAAGATGTTCCCTTATTCTGTCATCAGTACGTTTATCAGAAAAACGCTTTTGATCATTTTCAGCAGCCTGTCCGGTATTTTCACTTAATTGTTGCATATAATTTTTTTAGAAATGTAAAATTATATTATAACATGCTTATTAATTTAAAGATAACTGTAGTTTTAAACATTCTTCAATTCACTTTTGCTTAAAGTTTTTGTAGAAAATCAATTGTAATTATGTCAATTCATTGTATATAAATTATTATGCATGAATTTTGTAAGATGAAATTGGAGATTTTATTTTATAAACCAAGCAATATGCCATATAATCAACTTACCCCCGCCGAAGAGAGAGTGATCGTTAATAAAGGCACAGAAATGCCCTTTACAGGTGAATACGATAAAAATAAAGCCGCCGGCACTTATGTATGTCGCCGATGCGATGCACCATTATATCAGTCCAAAGATAAATTTGACTCTCATTGCGGTTGGCCGAGCTTTGATGATGAAATTTCCGGCGCTGTAAAAAAAGTGCCTGATGCTGATGGAAGAAGGGTAGAAATTGTTTGTGCCAATTGTGGTGGTCATCTCGGCCACGTCTTTACCGGCGAAAAGTTTACCTCAAAAGATACCCGCCATTGCGTAAATTCTATTTCCCTAAAATTTATTCCTTCAGTACAATAATATAATTTTGATTTTCCTTTCTCCCTTTTTAAAATTCATCAACAAATAAACTTTGCATACCAGGCAGTATTTAGTTTGAGCTTTGAAACAGTAACGGTAATAGTTATCTCTTTACATAGCCGGAAAAGGCAAGTGCACACACCCAGGTATAGTTTTAATTTTATCCGGTACCATATCCAAATACCGGTCAGGAGCATCGCCCAAAAACAAATGCCTAACATGCATTTGTTCATGAACCTTGCTTAGAGCATTTCATTTTTTCTAAATTATAGGTGATTAATTGAGTATTTATATAATAATAAGTCTCTTTATATGTTATTAACATTTTATAAAAAGTCTGTAATTACCTAAATTTACTTTACTAAACTTTAAAACCCTACTACCTTATGAACCTTAGTTCATCCCCTTTTGGTTGCCCTAACAAACTAAAAGGAAAACTGCTCTTACATTTTTTTATAGTAAGTCTGATTAGTTTTTCTGTCCCGGTTAAGGCACAGGAGACCCTGAATCCATCATTTCTCCCCGATATTCGTTACCATCTGACTTCCCGCCCGTGGGAGCCATTAAACACTTCAAAAACGAAATATCTTGATAAGGTTGAAGAAATCGTCAGGCAAATTGTAAGGTATCAGAATGCTTCAGGAGCTATTATTGATCCTTATTCAAAAGCCGAGATACAATATTCAACTCCTTATTTTGCCAATGCTGTGGGCACACTAATTTCTTCTGGCCGGGCATTGGATCTGTTGCCTAATGGCATTATAGCCATGAACAGTGCAACACAGGATATTGCTTATGGGTCTGATTCTATTCCGGATAATCATGGGGAGTTTTTCCTGGCGCCTTTAGCAAGTGCAATTCCTTTATATACTTTGCATGTTACTGCTGACCTGATCAATTTGTGGCAGAAGCGTTTAGAAAAGCCGGTTGAGGATATTATCAGGAACAGAGATCATAACTGGAGAACTTATGCGATGAAGGGAGAGTGGTTAAGGGCTAAAAATGGTTATGTTGATAAAACTAATGCTATTTCCTGGATAGAAGATAGCTGGAAAACGTCTCAAAAACCGCGGTTCCAAAATAATACGCTAAACTTTTATCATGATGAAACCTCCGATCCGGATACATGGCCTTACGAATCTGCTGCAAGGGGTAACCTTTTGGCAATGCTCGCCGAAGGTTATTCCGGCAGTTCGGCTTTTGAAATGTCTGGCATTTTACAACAGGCTTCTAAAAATAGCCTGCTGTTGCAAGACCCGACAGGGCAGGGTATAGCAGGCGGAAGAACCGGCAACCATACCTGGAACGATATTGTTTTGGCAAACAGCTATGAAACTATGGCCGAAATTATGAACGGGAAAGGCGATACCCGTTTGGCCGGTCAATTTAGGCGTGCAGCGGCTTTAGGCTTTAAAAGCGCTTTAAGATTTCAGAGAGATGATGGCACCTTTTCAGTAACCAAAAACCATTTTGATCCTAAGCTTGAAGTAAGGTATGCAGGTTACAGCCACTTTACCAATTATAATGGCTACATGATGTTTCATCTTTCAGAAAGTTTTCTAAGACATACATCATCCATTGCTGAACAACCTGCACCAAACGAAATTGGCGGCTATACCATTGTATCGGACAGAACCATGGCAACTGCGGGGGCAAACGCAGGAGGTATGGCTTTACAGGCCACATTAAGGGGTTCCAGTGAACTCGCTTATGATTTATATTGGAGCACTTTAGGCGTTATAAGATTTAGCAGAACAGGGTGGGATTCAAGGCTTGGCCCTTCAGATGGTGTAAGAGAAACCGCTTCAAAATTGGGGGTATCCTTTGCGCCTGAATTTATTGAAAATGGCAATTGGGTAAGGCTGGCAAGTATGCCTGACCGGTATGAAGCATTCTTTACTACACAATTTACCCACCCGTTACTGGTAAAATGCAGATTGGTCTACAAGCCAAAAGCAGGAGAATCAGGGCCAACTTTTACCAATGATTTTGTGGTAACGCCTGATGGTATTTTGTCAACTATAAAATCTACAACGGCTGATTTTGGCGTTACCTGGCCCATATTAAGCTACGATGGTGAAAGCACTCTTATAAACACTTTTACTTCTACAATAGCAAGTACATCTTTCCCTGGTAAAGGCGATGAGCAAAACTTTATAGCGCTAAACAGTGCCCCTGCTATTAACACATCAGTTCCTGCATTAAGAAGTTCTTATGGCGATCTTAAGCCGGTAAGAATGGTATCTAATACAGATGATAATGTAACTTTTATTTATCCACGCAATCCTTCAGACCCGGGTGCTGAAGCTGTAAGAAAAAGTTTCAACAGATCAGGCGATAATTTTTCCTCCTTATTAGGCAAAGTTGATGGCAATATGTATGTAGGCAGAACATCTGCCGGAGGCATTAGTAAAAATTTAGACATAAATAATGATAATGCGGACGATATCATTTTTAGTGATACCTGCGGTTTTGTACTGCAACTTTTAAATGGCAAAATCCTGAAGGTAGAAACTGATAAGAATGTTACCGCATTAATTTATGGCAAAAATTATACACTTACCGGTTACTTGCCTGTTGAGGTGGATTCTACAACAAAAGTTATTGAGCTGGTTTTAAATTCGACCATTGAGAATGGTAAAATAGAACTTGCATTATCCGGCGCAGGCGACACTGCTTTATCGTATACTTTAAAAAGAAGCGAAAACGGATCTGCATTCTTAACATTAACTGCCGATTTAAAAACAACCACATACACAGATGCGAAGGTATCAGGAGGGTCGTCCTATTGTTATAAAGCGTTAGTTTTTGACAATGTCGTTCTATTAGACAGTTCAAATATTTCATGTGCTACAATACCTGAAACAGATAATCTTTCAAAACTTATAATAAAAACAGTCTCTGCAAGTGGAGATGAGGGAAATGGAAATGTTGCTGCAAACTCGATTGACTCAAACTTTACAACCAGGTGGTCTGTGTATGGTGATAACCAATGGGTGCAGTATGATTTTGGAAAGGAAGATAGTGTAAAGAAAGTAAAAATTGCCTGGTATAAAGGAGATGAAAGAACTTCTTCTTTCGACATATACACTTCAAAAAATAATACAGATTGGACTAAAGCATATTCGGGAAAGAGCAGTGGAACAAACACAGGGTTTGAAGTTTATAGTGTTGCCGCCACAAGCGCCCGGTACATTAAAATAGTTTGCCATGGTACAAGTTTAGGTCTTTGGAATGCAATTGTTGAAACTGAAATCAGAGGTAATGACAATGATGAGATTCCGGTGCCAACTACAACCAGGCTGCCTGTTTATGCGGTTATTGGCAGTGCAGATGAGGATAAAGCTCCAAATTTAATTGACGAAAATATCACCACACGTTGGGCTGCCCAGGGTGATGGAAATTTTGTTGCTGCCGATCTGGGAGGTTTAGATAATCTGCAACAAATCAGGATTGCATGGTTTAGAGGAAATGAAAGGAGTACCAGTTTCGATGTTCAAACATCTGTTGATGGCATACAGTGGACAAATGTATATACGGGTAAAAGTTCAGGCAAAACCTTAAATCCTGAAACATATACGTTAACTGCAGCCAATGCACGCTATGTAAAGGTTATAGGCCATGGCACTGATATTGATGGCTGGAATGCTATAAACGAAATTGAACTGTATGGCAGCATTATTGAAAAACGCAAAGTCTACAGTATTCTACCCATAAAGGCTGCTACTGCAAGCAGTGATGATGGTAATGCAGCCGCAAACACTACTGATAAAATATTATATACAAGATGGTCTGTATATGGTGATGGCCAATCGCTAACCCTGAACATGGGTGCAATGGACACTGTAAGATCATTAAATATTACCTGGTACCGGGGCTATAAAAGAATAATGTCATTTGATATACAAACTTCTATTGATATGGTTAATTGGAAAACAGTATACAGTGGCAAAAGCTCCGGATCATCTGTGTTCTTTGAAAAGGTGATCATTTCCCAAACCATTGCAGGGTTTGTAAGAATAGTGTCCCATGGCAGCAACACCAGTTTATGGGGCGCTATAAATGAGATTGAAATATTGGGCGCTATTCCTAAAACACAATTAAAAAAATTAGAGATAAGTAGTGTTTCTGCATCGGCAAATGATGGCAATGTGGCCTCAAATACACTTGATTCAAATCTTAATACAAGATGGTCAGCAATTAGGATTGGGCAAGCTATCTGGTATACATTAAAATATCCCGATACCATTAAACAGGTTAAGATAGCCTGGTACAAAGGAGATCTTCGCACTGCTGATTATCTTATCCAGGTTTCTTCAGATACACTGAACTGGAAAACTATAGTTACCGGCAAGTCTTCAGGTACAACTAATCTTTTGCAGATAGATAACATTCCAGACACAGCATTAAAATATTTGAGAATTGTCGGTCTTGGAAATAGCATGAATACCTGGAATAGTATTACCGAAGTAGAATTGTGGGGCAGCAATGCGCCTGCAGGTGCAGAGCTTCCAGACACAACACTTAACAACCTGCTGACCCTTGCTCAAACAGAACAGTTCGCACTTTCCAACCAGGATAAATTATCATCAAAGCCGCATCTGTCGGGGAATGCATCTCAAAATAATAAGATCATATCTAACGAATTTACCGTGTGGCCAAATCCTAACAAGGGATTGTTCTCAGTAAGGAGTGATCTTACTATATGGAAAGGCGGCGGGTTATCAATATATAATGCTTCAGGCAAACTCATACTTAGCCGTAAGATCAACCAAAATATTATAACTGTTGATATTGCTAAGAAACCTAAAGGTGTATATTTTATAAAACTTAAAAAAGGTGCTGACGAATTAAACAGTAAGCTCATCACTCAATAAGTAAAACTAAATTTTATAAAGAGGCCACAGAAATGTGGTCTTTTTATTTTAATAAGGCTGTACTAAAATTTAAAAGAGCAATGCCATGCACTGCTCTTTTTTAACTCAAAAATCGGAACTAAATTAAATGATGATTGATCATTTTTTAAAAATATTATCCAAAGTGATGGCAACATAATATAACCCGCCAATGGTTGGGCCGCCGGCATATTGTATATAACGGTTATTTAAAAGATTAGCTGCGCCGGTTTTAATAGTTGCTTTTATTGAGGGCACCTTGAAGGTAACCTGGCCATCTAAAGTACTGTAAGCAGGCACTGAACCATTTACCAACGGGCTTTCCCAAAGAAAGGCATCCTGCCATCTCCATACGATATTAAAGCCTATATTTTTTGCGATTTCACGATTACCAAAGGATAAGTTTGTGGCAAATTTTGGCGTGTTAAAGCCGGTGACAAAAATATCTTTGGTAGCATTTGATTTTATGTTGTTATAATTGATATTTCCCGAAATAGTATATTTTTTATAGAAGTTATAAGTGAGGCCTAAAGATGATCCGTAATTATGATACACATTTTTAGCATTGGTATACACTCTATATCTTGTTTGCTTGGTGCGGTTTGCAGCTACCATGTCTGTAACAGATGCATCGCTGCCAATGGTTCCAGAAGCCGGCACAGCAACTTCAACCTGGCCAAGAAATCCTTTATAGCTATTGAAATAGGCATCCACATCTAACACAAGCTTGTTATTAAAAAGAATGCTTTTGTAGCCAACTTCAAACGAATTGATTCTTTCCGGGTGAGTAGGTGCAAGATTTGTAACCTGTAGTAGCGCCTTGTTATTCAACGCCGTCGCAGTATCAGTTTTGCCAGATGCCAATGCAGGATCTCTTTGTTTATTATATGCAGCATTAAAGTTGTTAACTGAGGCAAGTGTATAAGAATTTTCCAAATAACCAAGTCCTTCGTTGATATAAGACAGACCACCAACTCTTCTTACATTGCCGTTGTTTACAAAAGATAAGGCTTCAAATAATGCCGGGAATCTAAAGCCATTTTGAAATGAAACTCTGAAATTGTGTTTTTCAGCAAGTGTATAAACTGCGGCAACCCTTGGGTTGAATTTAGGATCGAATTCAGGATTATAATCAAGCCTTAAAGAGCCAAAGAGTTTAAGTTTTTCATTAAGAAGTGTTTTGGTTACCTGGGCAAAGCCTCCAAACTTTTTGTAATAAACATTGCTTCCGAACCTGCCATTTGCATCAGCTTTACTTCTTTGCTCATTCGGGCGTGAAAAGTCTACAAAATTATTACCATCAGGTATTACTTCATACACCCTTGCATCGGCGCCTACCAAAAGGCTAAACACCTTTATCTTTTCAGAAAGATCAAGTTGTGCTTCTGTATGATATAGCCGGCTGTTTTGCCTGAGCCAGGCACCTCCGGTTGGAGTTCCTGTGGCAATGCCGGCATTAATGTGATCCCAATTATTAATTTTTACTATGGTGTTTTTTAAATTATCAAAAGCAGGCGTTCCAGCTTCCACACGTCCTGCGTCAG
>JANLXV010000419.1:0-4033 GCA_031365305.1 Chitinophagaceae bacterium | reverse complement strand
TCAAAAAAGGGCGTGGATTGCAGCGCTTTCACGGTAAGTCTGTTATTGGCGGTGTATGGCTTTACAGTTCCACGCACGGCAAAAGATCAATATCAAAATAGCATAAGAACAAATAGAGAAGAACTAAAGGAAGGTGATCTTGTATTCTTTAATACAACCGGCGGTATTTCTCATGTAGGCATTTACCTGGACAATGATTATTTTGTTCATTCATCTTCCAGCCAGGGTGTAATGGTGAGTACTTTAAATGATCCCTACTACAACAAAAGGTATTTGGGCGGTGGAAGAATTTCCGCTAAGTGCATTCAGTAATGCCAACATTATTTATCGGCCCTGTTTCTAAAACCTGTTCGTGTTTGTATCACTTTCCAAACAGGCAATACGTCCGGTGACAGTTTGAAGTACAGCACACTGCCGCCATAGAGCGTTATAAACACAACACTCTTGATAATCATTCCCCAAAAACCATGAAGTTGTAAAAAACTATAGTAGCAAATGGCATAGCATGTAAAGGCCAATACTATGGCATAACCTGTTTTAATACTGAAAGGGTGCATATTAAATTTGCGTTTCAGAAAAATTATGCGCACAATATTATAAATAGTAAAGGCGATAAGGTTAGAGTAGCCTGCGCCAACAATGCCGAACTTTTTTACAAGAATATAGTTGAGAGGGATTACTAACGAAAGCAACACAACACCGCTAACAAATTCAAACTTCCAGAAAGTTGAAGTACCGATGATCTGTGAATTTACACCGGTACCAAGATCAACAATGCGCCCCATGCCTAGAAAGAAAAAGATCCATTGTGAATCGAGGTATTCAATCTTAAGGTTAAATGTTTTTACGGCATCAATATAATTCAGCCATACCAGTAAAAAAATACCAAGAGAAGCAATCAGCAGGTTTATACCCGAGCGTTGATAAATAAGATTGATCTTATTATAATCTTTGTCCTTCCATGCTTTTGACAATACCGGAACACTGGCTGCTATGGCGCCTCTTTGCGGTGCCTGCACCAAACCCGCAACTACACTGCCTAATGAAAATATGCCCGCAGCTTCTGTGCCTACCACAGACATGATTATGATAGTATCTATAAATTGTGCGATCATGTAGATCAGGCCACCGAAATATATGAATGAACATAAGGCTGCAATTTTTTTATAAAACTTTTTAGTGACACGGCTAATTGTAAACGTAATGTGGATCTGGTTTTTATAGATCAGGTAAGTCAATAAAACCAACGCAACAATACCATAAGTAAAAGCATACAGTTTTATAAAAGTATCAAAGTCATCAATTAACCTGAATGTGAGAAACAATATCAATATTGTAGTCAGGAACCTGAATAACACTTCTCTTAAAAAACTGGTGAAAATAGACTTACGAATGTTCCAGGTAAAAACTTCAAGGATGGAGTAGATTAAAATTGAAAACCCAAAAGGAAACACCCATAAATAATATTTCACAAACTCCGGTGAGCGTGCCCCAAATTTTTGAATAACAAGATCTTTAAATAATAAACCAAATATTACAACGAGGGCAAAGCCAAAAAGACTTATCACTAAAGCCCAGGTAAGCAGGTCATTTTTTTTGCGGTCAAGGTTTTCATTGTAGTACGGATAAAACTTATATACGGTAGATATCATTCCAAGATTTGCAAAGGCAAACATTAGGTTGCCGACAGCAATAAAAATATTGGTAAGCGCATATTCCGAAGATGAGAACGGGGACTGATTTCGCGTAAAAAGATAGGTATTAATAAAGCCAATAAAAAAACCCAGATAAACAAATAAGGTGGATATGATGCTTTGCTTGCGTACCTGCGACATACATTTTTAAAAAATGCAAATTATGGGTTTTATTTTTGAACCCGCCGATGCATCTTTAAAGATAAAGTAGCTATTAGCAGATTAATGTAAGCAAGAACAGAAGACAAAATTGTTGGTTAAAATTTTTATTAGCGGCTTTAAATAAACTATACAAAATATAGTACAGTACCTTTCATAAGCTACCTTCATAAGCTTTATGCCTAAAACCTTGTCGAAAATAAATGACAAGAGTTGCATAATATGCCAGGGGAATACACCTTGCTGTCATTAAAATCTTGAGCACGTTGCCAGGTTACAATGTGATGTAAAGCTTACTCAGCTTACATTAAGCGTCATTCTTCTAACCGCTTAAATCCTTTCAATTAAGAAGAACGTATATGTTAAACCAGGTTGTGATTTTTAGGTGCTTAAAATGACTATCTTTCACGTTTAACACAGAATTTTTTCAATACAATTTCTATGATTTACATTTTGGTCTTTTTTATCGGACATTGGTTTTTTTCTCTTTTTTTTCATTCCTTTTTTCTTCACCGCTTTGCTTCCCATCAGATGTACACCACTACAAAAAATTGGGAAAAGACTTTTTACCTTTTAACATGGTTCACGCAAGGCTCGTCTTTTTTGGTACCGAGAGCTTATGCCGTTTTGCATAGGATGCATCATGTGTACAGCGATACGGAAAAAGATCCGCATTCACCTCATTTCTTTAAAGATATTTATCACATGATGTTGCATACTGCGCAAATATTCAGGCAATTTGTAAAAGGTGAAAAATTACCGGAGGCGCAATTTACCAAAGAATATATTCCTAAATGGGATGCGCTTGATCACTTCGGACATCATTCATTAACCAGGCTTGGCTTTGGCGCTTTTTATACAACTTTTTATATTTTATTTGCGCCAAATTACTGGTGGTTTCTTTTGTTGCCTTTACACTTTATTATGGGGCCAATGCAAGGTGCTATTGTAAATTGGTTTGGCCATAAGTTTGGTTACAGTAATTACAATAATGGGGATCATTCAAAAAATTCGGAGCCATGGGGAATATTTTTGATGGGCGAATTATTCCAGAATAACCATCATAAAGATAAGAACCGTGCAAATTTCGCAACGCGTTGGTTTGAGTTTGATATCACTTATGTGATTATGAGAGGTCTTCATTTTTGCAGGATCATAAAATTAAATCCTATCGTGGCCAGAGTTTCAGCACCATCCGACATTAAAATTCTTTCATCTAAAATTCCAGCGTAGCCCAACCTGCGGAATCAGCATGTTGGTAAGCGAGTTTTGGCTGGTGAAAAATACCTCACCGGAATCACTAATTCTTGGATCTGTATAATAATCAGATTTGCTGCCAAAGATGTAGGCCAATTTTAACTCAAGTCCTAAATCGTCGCTTTTGTCCAAAGGAATATCTACACCTGTAGCTGCCCCATAAGTAAATGCCCATTTTGCTTTAGAAGATTTGGAATAAGATTGATCAGCCGAACTGTAGTAACTCAACGATTCGGTACTTACTGTAGAGAAAAATATATTCCACCCGGCAACAGCATCGACAAAGGGTTTTATTTTATTAGGCTTGGAAGGTTGCAGCCTTGTGATAAAGTTTATGTTGGCGATATTATTTGAGGCGGTGAGTTTATACTCTTCATAAAAGCCAAATACATAACCCGCAAAATATTGGCTTGTGCTGCCTTTAACCTGCATGCCGGCTTCTATACCAATTTTAATGGGAACCATCGGCGAGGGCTGATACAAAAAGTTTAGTCTTGCACCAATACCAGATTCTTTATTAACGACCTTATATTCTCCCTGTGGAACGGCCAGTTGAAGGTCAACAGACGACGTAAATTTTTGAGCCTGGGAGGTAAGATCAGCGAAAATTAAAACACATCCTATCACTACGTATTTCATCAGTCAAAGGTAGGGACAGTTTAAAATTTTAATCTTTTTTAAGTTTATTCTTAAAAACCTTTTGAAACTTATCCAGTTTTGGTTTGATCACATAATAACAATATGGCTGGCCGCCATTTTTTTTGTAATAATCCTGGTGATAGGCTTCTGCAGGATAAAATGCCCTAATAGGTGATATTTCTGTAACAACAGGGTTTGCCCACGCCCCGCTTTGGTTTAATGCTTCTTTATATTTTTCTGCCTTTTCTCTTTTTTCCTCATCATGGTAAAATATTACACTTCTG
>JANLXV010000404.1:0-7831 GCA_031365305.1 Chitinophagaceae bacterium | reverse complement strand
GTCAATTTTAAAAAAATCAAAGAATGAAGCCGCTGTTTTTAATATTGAAGACCTCCTCGATGATGAAGGCAATGGCTGCTGCACAAAAGTATTACTGACGATGCCCTACAAAAATCTTACAGAAGTTGTTGCATAGATATTAAACTAATACAATGCTCACAGCCACCATTGTTGACGACGAACCGGATTGTTGCGAATCGCTGGTTATATTACTGGAGCGGTACTGCCCTGAAGTAAAAGTGCTGGACATTTGTCATTCAGGTGAAACAGCCATTCAATCTATTAAAGAGCATAAACCCGACATCCTTTTTTTAGATATTGAAATGCCATTTATGAATGGCTTTGAAATGCTGCAAAAATTAGAAGACATCAATTTTGAACTCATCTTTACTACAAGCTATGATCAGTATGCCATTAAAGCCATACGCTTTAGCGCACTGGATTATTTATTAAAACCTGTTGACAGTGAAGAACTGCAAAAGGCTGTGCAAAAGGCAGCGCAGCGCAATCAACATCCACTTCCCCAGCAGCTTGACATGCTGTTACAAAAATTAAAACATCCCGCTATACCTATAAATAAAATCGCCATACCAACCATGGAAGGCTTTCAGCTTATACCTGCCGAAGCCATTATCAGTTGCGAGGCAGACAGCAATTATACACATCTCTTTTTGAAAGATAAGCGCAGGATCATTGCCTCCCGAAACTTAAAACAAGTAGAAGAAATACTCGAAGATTATCCCTTTGTAAGGGTACACCATTCTCATATTGTAAACATTAACGAAGTAGATAAATACATTAAAGGAGAAGGAGGATATTTAATCATGAGTGACGGGTCATCCATTAACGTATCACGAAACCGTAAAGAGTTTTTGTCGAAAAAATTATCGTTGAAATGATCTTAGATAATACTGAAAAAATGTAAGGGACAATATTCTTGCAAGAAAAATGTAAAAGAATTCTGCGCCAGTTTCCCAGGCATAGGCCGATAAGTTTTCAAATCGGGTTTTCAAAACTTGCAGGAACAATTGCTATACTGTGCTTGCTTTCTCTTTTACTCTCCACTCCTGCGGCGTAAGGCCAAACTCCTGCTTAAAAACTCTGGTGAAATAAGCTGGATCATTATAGCCGCAATCGAAAGCAACAGAAGAAATACTGTTGTCAAGATTTTTCAACAGTATTTTGGCCTGTTTTAAACGAATGATACGAATAAATTTGTTGGGAGAACAACCGGTTAAAGCTTCCAGCTTGCGGTGTAATTGCGAATGGCTCATGAATACTGTTTTACACAATTGCTCAATGGTAAAGCCGGCGCCGGTAAGATTGTGTTCTATACTTTCACGAACTTTTGTTACAAAAGCATCTTCAACTTTGTTTATAGCAGTGCCATCACTTAAGGATAAATCAACAGTTACTGTGGTTGGCATTACGCCGGCTTTTCTCAGGTAGTGGTTTTGCAGACTTATGCGGAGCTCAAGCAGTTTTTTTATTCGCAGCAATAGTTCCTCTTTATGAAAGGGTTTTTCAAGATAAGCGTCAACACCTTTTTGCAAGCCTTCCATTTTACTTTCCATATCCGCTTTTGCGGTCAGCATAATGATGGGGATGTGGCTCGTAAGTTCATCTCCCCGTAAGCGGCTCACCAACTCAAACCCGTCCACAAATGGCATCATCACATCTGTGATGATCAGATCAGGAATAATCTCTTTAGCAATATCAAAACCCTCTCTTCCATCTTTACCTACGGCTAGTCTATAGTCGGGCAGGCAGGAGGCTGTATATGCCACCACATCGGCATTATCCTCAACCAATAGTAATAAAGGCTTTTCGCTTGTTAAGTTTTGTTGAGCAGGTAATGAATTGCCTTGCGTTGATTTGTCTGTTGGTGAATACACTTCATCAATTGGCAAAGGGTAAGTTACCGGCTCCTGCAATGGGGAAGCTTTTAACAGCGGCAGTGTTACTGTAAATTCACTGCCTTTGTTGGCTCCTGCCGGCGGGCTTTTCACGGAGATGTCGCCCTGCATCAGCTTTATTAATTCTCTGGTAAGAGACAGGCCGATACCTGTGCCTTCCGCTACTCTTGTATGGCTATTGTCTAATTGATAAAACCTATCGAAAATGTTTTGAAGTTGATCATCCGGTATGCCAAACCCGGTGTCTTTCACCTTAATAATTAAAGCAAGGTGCGTTTCGTTACCCGGCAAATCATTTTTACCAATAGTGATATAAATGTTGCCTTTTTCCGGTGTAAATTTTAAAGCGTTTGATAAGAGGTTGGCTACAATCTGCTGCAATTTCTCAGCATCATATACCACAAACATGGCTTCAATATCAGTTAAAAAATGCAGTCCTTTTTGCTGGCTTTCGGCAAGCGATTGAAACGACTCCGTAACATAGCGGAGAAAATTTATCACATCGCCGTTTACAAATTGCAAATGCATTTTGCCCGTTTCAAGTTTGGATAGGTCAAGCATTTCGTTTACGAGCTTTAATAAGCTTTTGCCATTGCGGATAATCATGTTCATATTGGTGGCAAAATGCTCTGCGGGCTTCGCAAGCACCTGTTGCGCCATGCCGAGGATAATCGTCAGCGGTGTACGAAATTCATGCGTGATGTTGGTATATAATTGCGTTTTAACTGCATCTAATTCTTTTATTCTTTTGGCTTCTAACTTTTCAAAACTTAACTGGGCTTTTAGTTTTGCACGGTTTACATAAAATTTAAAATAAGCCCTTATAGCTATTGCAGCTACCAAAATGTAAATGGTGTAAGCCCACCAGGTAAGCCACCATGGTGGGTAGATCACAATAGCTATAGACTTTTCAGCCCACACACCCTCCCCGCTGGCGGCACGCACTTTAAAATGATATTTGCCCGGCGGCACATTATAATAAGAGGCTGATTTTTCAGCACCCGCTTCCCGCCAGTCAGGATCGTAATTTTCGAGTTTGTAAAGATGCCGGTTATGCTCAGGGCTGCCGTAGTGTATGGCAGCAAAATCTATTACAAATGCATTTTGGTTATCCTGCAAATTTATTTCCGTTGCCTGTTCAATAACCTTGTCAATCGGATGGCCTTTACCCGGAACAACAGATTTGCCGCCTATGCGCAAGTCAGTGAGCACTACCTTTGGCGGCATTGCATTCGTAAAAAAATCGCCCGGTAAAAAAACGTAATAACCATTCACGTCCCCAAAATAAATTTCGCCTGTCCGCCCCTTGTAGCCGGCGTTATAATTTAGATTGCCTGTATTAACGCCGTAATGGGAACCAAATATCGTCGTCTGCCCTGTTTGCGGGTTTAGCCGGTAAATATCAGTTTCTGTGCGTAACCAGATATTTTTTTGGTTATCCTCCTGGATAGATAGCACAGGCGCCGTACCCAGACCGCTTCCCGGTGCGCTGATTTTTGTAAAATCATCGCCACCAGCGTTACCATGATACACGCCGGCTCCGTCGGTACCTACCCAGATGGAACCGCTTGCATCACGGCAAAGTGAAAGGATAGAAATACCCTTGAAAAAATGTTTGAACGCTCCACTATTGCGAGGCATATAATTAAGCCCTCCGCCAGGAAATGTGCCTACCCACAAATTCCCGGCTTCATCCTGTACCATCGGGCCAATATCGTTTCGTGTTAGGCTATTGCTGTCTTTAGGGTTGTTGCGGAAGTGTGTGCAGGCGCCGGTTCTTTTGCTCATGCGATCCAACCCATTATCTGTACCCACCCATAGTGAGTCACCGCCTGCCTCCTCAATTGAATAAATTTCACCAATGCCAATGCTGGTCGGGTCGCCTGCCCGGTTTACATAACGGGTGAACGTATTATTGCCGGGGTTGAAACGATTAAACCCGTTGGATGTTCCTACCCAAACCGTTCCCTCTTTATCTCTGAATAAGGACCGTATTGAATTATTAGTAAGCGTCGTAGTGTTCACCGGATCATGTACAAATGTTTCAGAAGCACCTGTTTTAGTATTGCGCCGAATGAGGCCCTCGCCGGATCCAATCCAATAATGACTGTCCGGCTCTTCAAGGAAAGCGCCTACGTTGCTGCCGACAGTAATATGGGAAATATCTTTGTGAAAAGGATCAATACGGAACAAACCTCCCTGCCAGGTTCCGATCCATAAAATACCGTCACGTGAGTTATAAAATCTCCAGCCGCTATCATCCGTAAAGCCAATTGCCGAATCTTTTTTTCCAAAAAAAGTAGTCTGTCCTGTTTTCGGGTTGTAGCGGCTAATACCATTTTCTAATGTGCCAATCCAGATATTGCCAATTCCATCTTCTGTAATAGATGTTACGTGGTCATAGCTGCTGGTGCCTTTCAGTGGTGGCCTGCTGGGGTTTTCAGGATGTGCCGGGTCGTAAGGATGACGGGAAAAATTTCCAGTCCTGCGGTCCAGTGTATGTAGGCCGTCGCCTGCTGTGCCTACCCAAAATGTGCCCCGGCTGTCTTCATATAGCGCCTGAACCTTATTGTTAAGGAGTGACCTGGGATTTTTGGCATCATGCTTATAGCGGATAAACTTACCGGTTTCCCTATCCAACCGGTTTAAACCGCCTTCATCACCTCCTCCGCCTTCGTTTACCCACACGCTGCCTGTTGCAATCCAAAGTGTGCCTTCTCTATCCTCGTATATGTTACGCACCCTGTTGCAACTCAAACTGCCCGGGTCGTTCGGGTTATACCTGTAATTTTGAAAGGTTTTCGTTTTTGGGTCATACCTGTCTAAACCGCTGGTGGTACCAAGCCAAAGCGATCCTTCACGGTCTTCCAGAATACTTCTAACTGTATCATTACTAAGACTGCCGGGTACGTTTGCACTTTGACGAAAATGGGTAAACACGCCGGTGGCGGGATCTAAACAATCCAGTCCTTCAGCCCAGGTGGCAATCCATATCATGCCCTTGCGGTCAGCATAAACAGTTTCTAAACGGGAAGAGGCAATTGAATTGGGATTTGCGGGATCGTTTGCATACAGGCGGAAACGGTACCCATCGTACCGGTATAAACCGCCGCTTGTTGCTATCCACATATAGCCATTCTTATCCTGCGTCATTCCTCCCACGATACCTGAAAAGTTGCGTAACGGTGGCAGTACCTTGATAAATTTTACCTGCTGACTGCGGGCCGTGTAACTACAGAAGATTATCAGCAGCACCGCAATGATTTGAGCAAATGATTTAGTGTTATCACCAGGCAGACACATAAGTATGAAGTTAAACTTAACTATTTTATTGATAAGACAGAATAGTAAGCCTTAAGTAAAGTAGCAGAATGACGAAAAAATCCTATTGGCTGCATATTTTATCCTGCTGAAAGCTTAAAACGTCCTGATTTATGGTTGATAAATGGCTATGATTATGTGGGCCAGTCTTGAACTTTGAAGCGTTATATGAATGCCGGATGTCTTATTCAATACAGGTTTAAAAGCTATTGTAAATCATGCAGACTTTATTTTTATCTTTTTCACAGCGGGATAGTATCCCGGCCCTTACGCAACATACCGGCTTACGCTATTTTAATTTCATCGCTTTATATATAGCACAGGGTATTCCTGAAGGCATGTTATTTTTTGGTATCCCGGCATGGTTAGCGGCTAATGGTAAAACGCCCATGGAAATAGCAGGTTTTGTCGCGGTATGCGGCTTGCCCTGGAGCTTTAAAATAATACTGGCTCCCATGATGGACCGGTTCAGCTATTTGCCTATGGGAAAACGGCGGCCCTGGGTATTGTTTGGTCAGTTTGGTTTAATAATAAGTTTCGTTGCCATGGCTTTTGTGCCGGCCCCTCTAAATAATATGGATCTATTCATGGGTGCTGCTTTCACTATTAGTTTCTTCGGCGCTTTTCAGGATGTGGCAACCGACGGTATGGCTGTTGATATCATTCCGGTGGTACAGCAGGCAAGGGCAAATGGATTTATGTGGGGCGCAAAAATTATGGGTACCTCTGCCTCGCTGGCCTTGGGCAGCTGGCTGCTGCATAAGTATAATTTCACCACAGCCATACTTGCTTTATCATGCCTTGTTTGTCTTATTATGCTTGTGCCGCTGTTTTTAAAAGAACGACCCGGCGAAAAATTAATGCCCTGGACCGCAGGCAACGCATCTCCCGAAGCAAAAAATATGCAGGTGACAAGCTGGAAGGCCATCTTCACTTCTTTATATAAAGTGTTCAGGTTGCGTACCAGCCTTTTGTTTGCGGTAATGGCGTTTATTGCCGCAGGCGCCTTTAATTATATTGATACGCTGCTGCCCATTTTTACCGTGCAGGGGCTTGGCTGGACCGCTGAAACTTACTCTAAATATTATGCAACGGCTACGCTTATTGGCGGCATTAGTGGTATGATGCTTGGCGGAGTTCTCATAGATAAATTCGGCAAGGTACGCATGCTGAATATTTACTGCGGCTTGCTAATTGTTCTCATTTTCGGATTTGCTTTTCAAAAAATATACTGGCCTGCAACTTCTTTCATTATTGCTTTTATGATTGGCTTCCAGATGTTATATGTGTTTACCAACATCGGCCTGTTTGCCATCGGTATGCAATGTTGCTGGAAGAAAATTTCGGCCACGCAGTTTACGCTGTATATGACCATTTTCAATGTGGGGCGGGTTGTTGGCGCAAGGCTGGTTGGTACCATGAAGAGCAATTTCAATTGGGAATATACCCTGCTTGCTTTCGGCGGATTTATCGCCACTGCCTGGCTCATTATTCAATTTTTGCGGATTAATCAACATGTAAAACAGGTAACCGATTTTGAGGTAAGAGAAAACAGACATGAGCCACAGATGACCCGACTTACAATTGCCAATTAAAATATTATCCCTATAGTTAACTAACACGATCAGATCAATTATTAAACCGGCCCCGCCTGGATGTTTTCAGCGGGGGGCGTAACCGAAAAGCCAAACGAGTAGGAAAATTTAAAATCAAAAATTAATAAAACATGAAAAAGTTTTTTGTGATCATGGCCTTGTTTTTAGTAGCCAACACGGCCTTTTGCCAGCAGGAAGAAAACGGCATCATCTACATCAAGCACCCGAATATTGATGCCGTACACAAAACCGTAAAAGCCTATTTGCAAAAAGATATGGCCGCCCTTAAAACACTGTATGCCGATACTGCAAGATGGTGGGCTTCGGGCATGAAGAAAAACATGCCTGTTGCAGAAGCCATGAAATTGTGGATGACCGATTTTGACATGTACGACAGTATTGACCAAAAGCAGGTGGGCTACCCTGATTACCTGCATTATAAAGACCAGGATGCCAAAACCGTTCAGTCGTGGTGGACGTTGATAGGCAAGTCGAAGAAAACGGGTGAATGGGTTAGGGTGCCCATGTTCACGCTTGATGATTTTAATGCGGACGGCAAAATAATAGCGGAAAGCAGTTACGGCGATTTTTCAAAATGGAATGCAGCAGGCAGCGCAAATGACGAACAAGCCATACGGCAGGTGGTCAGCGAGCTGCAAAAAGCATTGCAGGCCAACAGCGCCGAAGGCCTTGACCGCATCTATGCAGACGTATTCACGTTTGTAGGCGACGACGGAAATCGGCTGACCAAAGCGGAAAGGCTGGAAAGTTTCAAATCCGGGAAGGTAAAATATCAAACCATAACCATCCGGGTTGTCGATGTGAAAATGTATGGTGATGTAGCCGTGGCATTTATGGATGTGAACGTGAAATCAACCACCAACGGAAAACCAACGGCCGGTCACTTTCTGACCACGGGTACGTTCGTCAAAAGCGACGGACGGTGGTTGGAGCTTGCTGCTTCCAACATACGACTCGCCAATTAATGGAGCTCTTGCC
>JANLXV010000362.1:0-2555 GCA_031365305.1 Chitinophagaceae bacterium | reverse complement strand
GTTTGAATAACAAAAGAAAGAGACATCAATAATTCTCAGCAACATCTCGTTCGTAAATAATTCCATTTGCTTTTTTAACCCCGCCGGGGTTTAATGCATATGGATATTGACTGCGCTATAAATTTTCCGACCCCAATAGGGGGCCAGTAAATTCACCAGCCTAATTCCCGGCAACCTCACCCTTAATGCACTTATTTTTTGCATCAAAGTTTACAGGGTATGAAAAGATAATTCTGATCCAAAGAATTACAATCTTTTACCTGCCTTTAATTCTTCCTGCTTCCGATTCAAAACCGGTTTTACGCTGGCGTGCACCACTAATTCGATTGCTGCCAAAATATGGTGCTAAACAAATAATTTTTTCACATTAGGTTGTTTTAAGAACGCCAGGCAATCTTCTTAGTAACAATTATTTTTAAGGAGATGAGACCGCATTTCTAATGTATAAGTTTTAGACAGTTAAGAATGAGATGATTTTGGTTCATTAACCCGGTGAAAAAGTGTATATCACCTGTTAGGCATGTGCATAAAAATGTGAAAAACCGGTTTAAAACAATTACAGGAAATATTTGGAAAACCCTCTTTTGAAAGTGTACTTTTATATCACAATAAGAAGCAAGAGATAATTAAAAAAGTCAAAAGCAACTTAACGCAAAAGCATCAGGTTGGTGAACATTACGATCTAAGCAATTAGGGAGTGAGGACAAAAACTTGATGCTTTTTTTATGTACATATATCAGGTATAGTATAACATCAATTACCAATTACACCTTGGCTAATTCCCATAGTTTCAATTTTTTACCTACATTTGGTTCTACAACATTTTGCATTATGAGCATTCTTTAAGCCATTCTACGGCTACCTTCCTTACATAACTCTCCATTTTCACTCTTTAATAATTGCAAAATGCAAATTGGCAAAACTATAAGCAGGTTTAAATATTTTCTTAGCCTGGCAAAACAATCTCTTTACGGGCAAACACAGGATTACACTACAGGCAGCATACGAAAAGCTATTTTTTTATTGGCCATCCCCATGATCTTCGAAATGATGATGGAAAGTGTATTTGCTGTGGTAGACATATTCTTTGTAAGCAAACTCGGTCAACATGCAGTGTCTACCGTTGGCCTTACAGAATCGGTACTTACTTTGGTATATTCATTAGCCATTGGCATGAGCATGGCTGCCACTGCTATGGTGGCCCGCCGCATAGGTGAAAAAAATCCGGAAGGCGCAGCAATATCAGCAGCGCAAAGTATTTTAATAGCCCTCGGCGTGGTTTTTATACTTACTATTCCGGGCTATATTTATGCGGGAGATGTTTTAAAGTTGATGGGGGCTGAGCCGGCAACCATTAAACTCGGCACACCATACATAAGGTTAATGATGGGCGGAAGCATAGTTATCATGCTGCTCTTTTTAATCAATGGTATTTTTCGTGGCGCCGGCGATGCTTCAGTTGCTATGCGAAGCTTATGGTTAGCCAACATCTGCAATATTATTTTATGCCCGCTTTTGATCAATGGGTTAGGGCCAATCCCGGCTTTCGGGCTAACCGGCGCTGCTATGGCCACTACGTTCGGCAGAAGCATAGGTGTAATTTATCAACTCGTAAATCTTGTAAAAGGCAAAGGCATTATTAAAGTAAAACTGCAATATTTTAAAGCCAGGTGGGCTATTATTAAATCATTGATCATAATTGCGGGGCCGGGCACTTTGCAATTTATGATCGGCTCGTGTAGCTGGATATTTTTAGCAAAATGGGTAGCAGAGTCAGGGGGCAGTGTAGCCTCGGCAGGTTATATTATTGCCATTAGAATACTCATGTTTTTTTTATTACCGGCCTGGGGCTTTAGCAATGCCGCAGCTACGTTAGTTGGGCAAAATCTTGGCGCCAAACAGCCGGAAAGGGCAAGCATATCGGTATTGCAAACCGCAAAATACAATGCTATATTTTTAGCCATTGTATCCTGCATATTTTTATTTGGCGCCAACCCGGTAATATCTTTTTTTACGAAGCAGGATGATGTGAAAGCTTTTGCCATAAACGCTTTACAAATTATAAGTACGGGCTATATTTTTTTTGGCGTAGGCATGGTGCTGGTAAATGCTTTCAATGGGGCGGGAGATACGTGGACGCCAACTATTGTAAATTTCTTTTGTTTTTGGCTGTTACAGATCCCGGTGGCGTGGCTAATGGTGTATCATTTTGGGATGGGCCCAAAAGGTGTTTTTATCGCCATTCCCACAACCGAAGCCGTTATGACGGTTGTATCACTTATTCTTTTTAAACGGGGCAAATGGAAGACCATTAAAGTATAAAGCCTGGAAGCGCTCTGGCGTTCTATTTGTATAAGTATTGCAAATAAATTGTATGAAACTTCAATACCTTAAACGCTTCTTTTTTATTATTTTATTGTTGGCAATATACTGTTGTTTTGCTTATGCTTCAGGTGCCGGAAGTAATTTGTTATTGATACATCCCGCAAAAGATACCTTAATTGACAGTACTGCTGTAAAACAAAATTTGTATGATAGTTTAGACCTCGGAAAAC
>JANLXV010000317.1:0-1552 GCA_031365305.1 Chitinophagaceae bacterium | reverse complement strand
ATAGCTCTTCTGTTCTTTGTGTTTTTGTCCTTTGCTCAAGCACAGTCAAGGCCGGAATTACCTATACGCATGACGAAAGGCATGGAGATTTTGGATTCATCGAACTATGCCTGGCTTATTCATCAAAGTATCAAAAGCACGCATGATACATCAGAAATGTACATCCAGGTTATTGATTTGCGCTACAACACCGTTAGTCAATATTTTAAATTATCAGCCAACGAAGGAAAAGGATTGGGATTATATGCGGAGGAAAAAAACAATAGCCCATATTTTGAACGGTTGCCTTATAATGAGGTTATCGATTCTTTAAGGTACGGCAACGTGAAACACGTATGGTCAATTATTAATGCTTCTTTTTTTGAGAAATATGAAGATAGTACACAGCTTTCTTTTCCACTTGTTGCAAAAGGTAAGTTCATAACAGCCGGAAGCAGCCGGTATGGACCATCGGATAGTGCAGCAAATATGTACTACAAAAAAGTACGATTAAAGGCAATGGTGTTTGCAAAGAACAAGTGCCATTTAAATAACTATTCGCAGCAGAACGCCCTGAGATTTGAAATGAAAGCTGCTGACAATGTTATTGTAACATATGAGCACAAAGATCATCCGGCAAATTATTTTGCACCTGCTATCAAAAACAGGTTTCAGCTTGCGGCTATTCTACAGGGGAAACTTAAAAGCAATTACTTGATACTTCTTTCTTCCACTAATACTACAATAAACACCGCTGCGAATTATCTAAAAAATTTAGGTGTACGATCTTCGATACTCTCACTGGATGGCGGGGCCTCTGTCTTTCTATACAATCAAAAAGCAGGAACAATTCTAAAACCAACAACAAAACAAGATGCTGCTGAGCTGAAGGTGGAACGATTGCCGCACTATTTATTCATACAATCAAAATAAAGACTAATGATAGTAAACCGGCCACATCTATGAGCCAAAATTTTATGTTTTCTACCTTATCCTAGTTTTGCGCAAATTGAAGGTTGCATCGAAGCATTGATGGAGAGTTGACGTGTGTTGAGAACCCTGACAACATTCGAACACCATAAATTATTCTCCCTCCACACTTTATGAATTATTAAATTTGAAAGCAAAAATATTCGAACTTAAAAACCCGCTTTCAGAGCGGGTTTTAGCATTTAGTAAAAACTAGTCGGGGCGGCAAGATGATTTGAAAACCCGTAAAAATATGTTTGTCAATTAATTATAACCTTGTCAATATTGATGTAACCGAATTTGTAACAGTATCAAAAAATCTAAATTAATCCTTTTTCAAATATTAAAATTTTTTACTCTTTAGGCGTTAATTATGAATGTGAAATATTCGCAGACTAAAAAGAATATAAGCTTTTGTAACGCATTATTTATTCTGTTATTTATTATAGAAGTTTATCATTTTTTTACTTGGCAAGAAATTTTATGCCTTTACAGGTTTTACGTTATGATAAGGTGCTGTATTTTTATGGCGATAAACCTAATTTCAATAAAAGACAAAGCTGCTCAATGATTAACTGATGAATGGTTCAGTTTAAAATTAGCA
>JANLXV010000043.1:0-4511 GCA_031365305.1 Chitinophagaceae bacterium | reverse complement strand
CTTTTTTTTGCGTGATATCCTTAATTAAAATTGATAAGCCTTCAGATGTTGGATAAATAGTTACATCAAGCCAGCGATCCAGAAAGTGATCCGGTATCTGCATATTTTCTTTAAGGCGGGATTGAATAACCTGCTTAAATTTTTCTTCACCGGGCTGATCGCTGAATTGAGGAAAGGCCTCTAAAAATTTTTTTCCGATCAGTGACCTGCTGCCTGTTGCTAATGTATCTGCTGTTGCATCATTGTGAAAAGTGATGACCAGGTTATTATCTAAAGCAATGATGGGATCGTTGATGCCTTTGACAATGTCGTCAATCTTTTTGCTAAACACCACTAGTTTCGAATTAAGCTGGCTGGTAATGTCCGTTTCTTTGTTCCTAAGCCTGGCAAAATAGATTGAGCCATATATCAGTGTAATAAAAAATATGATGAGTGCAATTACCAGCCATAAAAAATAGGTGTTGGTTTGTTTTTGGTGCTGTTTATTTTGTTTTTCCCTTTCTGAAAGAATTATAGTTTGCTGTTGTTTAATGGCAGCAATTACAAGCCTTATGGAATCCATAATATTTTTTCCACGTATAAGTAAGCCCTTCATGTCAGCAGGGGAATGGCCTTTTTGCAAACTAAGCGCCTGCACTTTTTTGCACATCTCTATTCTGTCGTAAGCCAAAATTTGAAGCCTGTTGATGCGCTCTGGCTGAAATGCGTTGCCCATAGTAAGCTTTTTCAAATCATTTATTTTAGGCAGTACACTGCCAACAGATTTAATGTATGGCTCTAAAAAAAGGCTGTCGCCGGTTATGGCAAAACCACGTGTACCCGTTTCAAGATTGGTGATCACCGACAAAACCTGCTCTGCGCTGTAGAGGAGGTTGTTATTGGCGGCACGCCAGTAATCGTTTTTTTTTAAGTTTTTGTTAGATTGGTAAGTAAGAAAGGAAAAGGTGAGTAAAGCAAAAGTGATAAATAATAAAAAAGTAAGCAGGTGCTTAAGTCTAAACTTTCTATTCATTAATTAAAAATTGCTTGCGGTGAAGATAAATTAATATACAGTTTTTTTGATGTGTGGATTACTGTTAAAAGCTTTGAAGTTATATCGCTTTCAAAATCCTGTTCTTATTCAAACCATTTTAAGAGCAGGTTAAAAAATTATTTAATAAACGAAATATATTTTTAAATGGATGTATAGCCCCCGGGTTTAAAAAAGAAAACGTAAATCTAAAAATGATGTTGTTGCAGAATTTATCTTAACGATTTTTTTGAAACTACTAAATCTTGCAAGCTTAATCTCCATAATTTCGTAAAGGGCAAACCGTTACTTTAAGCATAAATTCGGAACAGGCCTTTCCTTCATAAGTTTACATTATGGTATTTAATTTTTTTGCAAAAATATCTGCGGCTATTCTTTTGATCATACTTTGTTCACCGGTTAAAGCGCAGCAGTTCGACACTTTACTTGCCAGGCTTGATGCTGAATATCCGCAGGAAAAAATCTACTGCCAGTTTGATAAGGCGGTTTATAATCCGGGTGAAACAATATGGTTTAAAGCCTATCTTTTTTCGGGCAACGATCTGTCGCTGATCAGTAAAACATTGTATGCCGAAATGATGGATGACAAAGGAAACGTGCTGGAAAGAAAAACAGTGCCGCTGCTGCAAAGCACTGCTGCGGCGTCTTTTACTTTGTCAGAAAAAATTGCTTCACCTGTTGTATACATTAAAGCCTACACCCGCTGGATGCTCAATTTCGATTCTGCTTTCTTATTCATAAAAGCATTACCGGTTATACTTGTAAAAAAATCTGCTAATAAAATCGTTCATACAGCACCACAGGTCTCGTTGCATTTTTTTCCTGAAGGCGGCGACCTTGTTGAATCAATAGAATCAAGAGTAGCTTTTAAAGCAACGGATAAAAAAGGTTTACCTGTAAGTATTTCAGGAGAAATTGTGGATAAGGCTTTAAAAAAGATCACCGACTTTACAAGTGTGCATGACGGCATGGGTGATTTTTTACTGACACCGAATGATGAGCCATATACAGCCCGGTGGAAAGATGCGTTTGGCCAAAAGCATGAAACTATTTTACCCTCTGCAAAAAAAAATGGTGTTGTGCTGGAGGTAAATAACCGTGGCGATAATGTCGAATTCAACATAAAATGTTCACCCGGGCTTGCGCCGGAGTTTGATTCAGTAACAGTGGTTGGGCATTTGCAGCAGCAACTGTTGTTTATTGCAAAAGCAAAGCCTTCAGCCGGCAAAACATCACATGCAACAATTTCAACAGAAGGCGTACCATCCGGCATTGCGCAGGTTACGCTTTTCAATAATAAGGGACGGCCTGTTGCAGAACGCATCGTGTTTTTGCATCAGCAAAATGCCTCTTTTATAACAGATATCAATACGGCATTAAAGGATGTGGGCAAACGAAAAAAAAATGTAATACAGGTTGATGTGCCGGATACTATTGCCTGTAATCTTTCTATAGCCGTTACGGATGCCTCAATAAATGCAGGCAGCAAAACAGGTGATAACATCCTGTCGCATCTTCTTTTAACATCGGATATAAAAGGCTGTGTGCATAACCCCGGATATTATTTTTCCAGTGATGCCGACTCAGTTATAGATCATCTTGATCTTGTGATGCTCACCAATGGCTGGCGAAGATTTAAATGGGAAACCGTGTTGGCAGGTATCCGCCCGGAGATAAAATATGCACCTGATAATTATATCACCATCTACGGTAAAATATTCGGCCTGAGCAGCATTCAGCTTGCCAACAAAGAATTAACAGGCATGCTTAAAGTTAAGAATGGCAATATGCAGGTAATGACCATACCCGTAACTCGGGATGGGAACTTTGCTGTGCCATCTATGATGTATTACGATACGGCTAAACTGTATTACCAGTTTAACGGCGATAAAGATAAAGTGCTTACCGCCTCTGCTTCTTACCAGGTAAATACAGATTTTTTAAAGCCTTCTATCACTGATCATATTGACAGCAACTGGCTTGCAGGCCTTACGTTTCCAGATTCTTTGACTGCACAAAAAAATAAACAGGCCAATGCCCTGGCTTTCTCAGAAAGGGATAAGTTCAATAGCTTACAGGTGCTATCTGCAGTGGTGATAAAAGCGAAGCAGCGTTCCAAAACAGACTCTATGAATGCAGCTTACACCTCCGGCCTGTTTACCGGCGGCGATGCCAATACTTTTATTGTAGAAGATGACCCTTCCGCAGCAGGGGGCAGAACGGTGCTTGAATACCTGCAGGGTAAAGTGGCCGGCTTATCCATTTCTGTCAATGGTTCGCAATCGTCCTTATCATGGCGTGGCGGCACGCCTGCTCTATACATTAACGAAATGCAGGGACAGGTAGACATGATTCAAAACACACCGTTAACAGATGTTGCGATGATCAAAGTTTTCAGGCCGCCATTTATCGGCGCAATGGGCGGTGGCAGCGGTGGCGCCATTGCTGTGTATTTAAAAAAAGGTGGTGGACGACATTCAGATGTAACCGCTTTAAATTTTGTAAATATTCCCGGCTACTCTCTCACTAAAGAATTTTATACACCGGATTATTCACAGGCCGACCAGGATATTGACGCCGGCGATTACCGCACAACACTTTACTGGAACCCTTTTGTAATGACAGATAAAACGCACCGCAGAATACTCATCCCGTTCTACAATAACGACATCACCAAAAAAATAAGAGTAGTTATTGAAGGCTGCAATGCCGAAGGAAAATTAACACGGGAAGAAAAGGTATTTGAATAGAGGAATTTCTTTAGGCATATCTTTTTACAGCGCTGATAGATTGTTGAGTTAGCATAACCTGCATTTGCAGAATGCCAGTATAGTGTAAGCAAAATAATCTTAAATCATTTGTTGAGATAATCTTCTTTAATATTATGTTTATTTTTTATTGTTATGATAAATGATAAACCTTTTAGTAAACGCTATGCTTCTTTTGCGGCGCTTATTGTAGCAGGCATTTTGCTTTTGCTTCCGGCTATTTCAAATATGTTTTTGGATTATAAAACCAATTCTCCTTCAATAACTGATCCTGTTTTAAGAGTAATAATTTCTGCCGTGTTATTTTTAATGCCGGTCATTTTTTTCTACAGGAATATAAAATTGTATTTGATGCTTTTAAGTGTCTGGATAATTTTATCACCCTTATTTATCTTCGGCATCATTTATTATATCCGGCCAAATTTTGAATTAATAGCTATCATTTTTCAAACAAACACGGTTGAAATAAAAGAGGCAACCAAAGGATATCTAAGCATATTTTTTTTAGTAACCATTGGTTATTTGCTGATATACTTCTTAGCTATTAAAAACGTCAATTTCAAAAGAATCCCTTTGCAAGCTGCTCTCATTATTTCAACAGTATCTATCCTGGTCTTCTCCGGCTATGTAATTAAAAGAAAGTATATGGACTATTACAAACCACTTGATATTCTGGAAGATAGTTACCCATTAGGTGTGGTAAGCGGGCTTCG
>JANLXV010000276.1:0-1559 GCA_031365305.1 Chitinophagaceae bacterium | reverse complement strand
ACAGTTACAGCATAAATCAATACAGGTAATTGCCATAAGATATTCTTACAACAAAAAAAATCTATACCTGAAGTTTACGAACACACGCCCAACCATGAAGCTAACTTTAAAGGCCAGCAACCAGGCCTTTGCCGACTACATTGAACGGGAAGGGTTTTTTTCAACGCTGAGATCGGTACAGGTTTCCTTCTATCTTCCGCTCGGATTTTTATTACTGTTCCTTTATTTTTCTCACCGCAATAAAAAAGAATACCTGTACATCAGTTTGTTTTGTCTCGGCCTTTTTGCAGGTGTGCTTATGCACATCATTGCCCTTTCACAATTTAATTCAGTCTCTGCATTAAACGCCTGCTTACTCTTTACACAGGTGTTCTACCTTCTTGGTGCATTTGCTTTTCTTGCCGGAATTTATACGCTATACAAGCAAAACCGAAACTGGTTTTTTTACCTGGCAGTATTGTATGGCTTACTCATCATTCCTTTCTTTTTTATTTTCCCGGATTGGAGCGGCATCTACAATGCCTGCTTTTTCCCGCTAATAAATTTTGAATTTCTCAGGCTCAACATTATGTCCGTTAAAAAACGGAAACCCGGCACCTGGATACTTTTAATAACGAGCATTATGTTAACAATAGGGCTTACCTGGTTCATTTGGTTAACGATAATTGATCATAAGTCAGCCAGCGCTTTAATGTCTACCATCTGTTTTGTAACGCCGGGTTTCGGACTCTCATTATACTTCGCCGGCGAATTTGCACATACCCGTTCAGCACTGCATCTGCGTGTTTTGGAAGTGGAAGAACTATCGCAAAAAGCTATAGCGCAGGAAAGGGAAAAACAACAGATCCTTGCCCTGCAAAATGAAACATTAGACCGCCAGGTTAATGAACGCACGACTGAATTAAGCCGGTCTTTACAGGAATTAAAAGAAACTCAGGCCCAATTAATTCAAAAAGAAAAGATGGCCTCGCTTGGTGAACTCACTGCCGGCATTGCGCATGAAATTCAAAACCCTTTAAACTTCGTCAATAATTTTTCTGAAGTAAATAATGAACTAATTGATGAATTAAAAAGGTTCCGTAAGCACTCCTTCGGGGATAAGTCAAATCCCGATAGCTATCGGGAAAAAAGTGAAGAGCAGGATGAATTACTGGATGATATCTTTCAAAACAATGAAAAAATAAACCACCACGGCAAGCGTGCTGATGCTATTGTAAAAGGCATGTTGCAACATTCGCAAAGAAGTGAAGGACATAAAGAACCAACAGATATTAATGCTTTAGCAGATGACTATTTAAAGTTGAGTTACCAGGGCTTTCGGGCAAAAGATAAAATGTTCAATTGCGACATACAAACCCATTTCGATCAAAGCCTCAAACACATCAATATCATTCCGCAGGACATAGGCAGAGTGCTTCTCAATTTATACAACAATGCATTTTATGCCGTGAATGAAAAAAAGAATGCTTCTCTTCGGCAAGCTCAGAGTAAACCAGGCTCAGCAGGACAGCAGTATCAACCCACTGTAACCGTGGGGACTAAAAACTCCCTCTCCACCC
>JANLXV010000230.1:0-9763 GCA_031365305.1 Chitinophagaceae bacterium | reverse complement strand
CCTGTCTGCCGGTAGGCAGGGCAAAGTGTGGAATGATGACAAGCCAACCAATGACGAATTAAAAATTCTGCATCGTACCATTAAAAAGATTGAAGAGGACACCGAACAGTTTTCGTACAATACAGCCGTTAGTGCTTTTATGGTTTGTGTAAATGAACTGGCTGATGCAAAATGTCACAAAAAATCTATTCTTGAGCCACTGCTTATTTTGCTGGCGCCTTATGCACCCCACATTGCCGAAGAACTTTATCAGCAGTTGCATGAAGAAAAAAATGCAGGAAAGTTTACCAGCATCTTAGATGCGGCATATCCGGTGTTTGAGCCATCATATCTTGTGGAATCAGAAAAAGAATATCCTGTCTCTATTAATGGAAAAATGCGTACCACGATAAATATTAGCCTCGATGCTGAACAGGCCGCTGTTGAACAAATTGTTTTAAAAAATGTGATTGTTCAAAAATGGATTGACGGAAAGCCGCCGAAGAAGATTATCTATGTAAAAAATAAGATGATAAACATTGTTGTATAACATGACGGATCTCTACACATTTTTAAAAGGTCATGCAGCAGAATTTCATCCTGTGCTGCAATTTAATCCTACAAAGGAAAGGCTCGTAGCTATTGATCTTTCCGGGCATAACCCCGATCTGCAGCATGTTGACGTAAAAAATACTGCTGAGCTCAATAGTTATATTTCAGAGCAGTTAAAAAAAGCAAAAGCAAAATTAGGAATCGGCGGTTATAACGAAGACAGGCAGATTTATTTAAGAAGTGATTTATTAATTCTACGGTTATTGGCGAATCTGTTATTCAGGAAAATAGAAGTATTCACCTTGGCATTGATGTTTGGGGAGATGCTGGTACAAAAATTTTTACACCACTTGGCGGTAGTGTTCATAGCATTGCCTTCAATGATAATTTTGGGGACTATGGCGGCACCCTTATAATGACGCATCAATTACAAACCATACGCTTTCATATTTTATATGGCCATCTTAGCCTGCAAAGTATTTCAACTTTGCAGTCAGGTGTTTTCCTGTCACGGGGCGAACAATTAGCCACCTTTGGCCAGCCCAACGAAAATGGGAACTGGCCTCCTCACTTGCATTTTCAAATTATCGAAGATATAGGCGCCTGGGTTGGAGATTATCCCGGCGTATGCTCACTTGCAGACAGGGAAAAATACCTTTCTAATTCGCCTGACCCAGATTGTATATTAGGCTTAAACACATTTATCACCTCGTGATTTTTCACGTGAACATCCTATTCTGCTTGAGTATAAGTGCTCTTTCATTCTGAAATTATTGTCTCTACATTTGGCTTAATGAAGCATAAGCAAAGATAAAATCCGTGGACAAATCCGGCTGCAATCACGGTTTCTACCGCTTAAAAAATGTCTTTTCTTTTCTTCATAATTATACCTTTTAAAAACCATTTATGAGAAAAATTGCTATTACCTCAGCAATTGCAATGGCTTTATTTATCACATCATGTATCAAAGAAGCGGCTGTAATACCGATAAATTCTGCCGCCAGTCTTAACGCAATTGAAGCAAAACCTTTCACATCTTCACTTTTAAATGCTGGTGTACAACAAACGCCTGTAGATGGCTCCTTTACTTATCATGGTTTCTACCTAAATAAAACATCGCAAACAAACAGTAATAGCTGCAAGTAATTTCTCAACATGATAATACGAATGCTATGAAAAATTTTTACGTATTGGCTTTGTGTTTTTTGTATTTATTCTTTACCTCTCCTCAAACCGCCAAAGCCCAGGCCGGCTATGTTGTGTTAAACGAATATATGCCGTGGACCACCAACACCTGCACCGTTAATGGTGAGTTTATTGAGTTGTATAATTTTGGCCCGGGACCGGTTAATCTCGGCTGCTATGTTATTACTGAAGGAGATTTTTCTATTACCATTCCGCCAAATACAATTTTGAGCCAGGGTGAATTTTTTATTTTAGGCGGACAAGATGTTCTGCCCGACGGCTGTGCAAATATCAACAAGGCAATACCAGTGAATCTCAATTGGGCAACATGTAATTGTACCAGCGGTGCAATACCTGCAACAGGCGATGCTCTTTTGACAGATGGTGGATCGGCGGATGAGCAAATAATATTATTTAATCCTAATCTTAAAGTTGTGGATGCGGTAGTAAGGAACATGCCCGGAGAAACATCGTCTGTAATAACCACTAATGACATATCGGGAAATTGTACATCTCATACTTACGACCTTGACACTATGGCCATACCTTACGAAACGATAGGTGAATCTGCCGGGCGGGGAAATAGTTTTGCCCGGAAGAGAAATGGCGATTGCAATTGGGAAAAGGATCCTCAGCAAAGCGGTGGTGCTACAAACAACACATCAGGCTCTTCCTCATCCTTAACAAGTGTTATGAGTATTACTAATGCAGATGCCTGTAATAATGACGGCAGTGTTTCTGTAAGTTTTACAGGTGTAAATGATTACTCAGGGATATTCCCGGTTAACTATATTTTAGCAAAAGATGTTGACAGTAATTCGGTATATGATTTTACTGATACTTATACGCATGGCATAGATAGTACCGCCCCAACAGTGTCTTTAACAGGCCTTGCTCCCGGCCGCTACAGGCTTGTACTTGAGCCGGCCGCAGGATGTAATTACCAGTTTTTCGCTTTTACACTTTTAGCACCTTGCAACATTACCCTAAACTCAAATGAGTTTTCTTTTTATGCTACAAGAATTGATAAAGCTGTTCAGCTAACGTGGACAACTAATAAGGCTGATGAGATACAAAAATTTGAAATTGAAAAAAGTAAAGATGGCATTCAATTCAAAAAAATTAATGCCTTTAATGTATTTGCTTCTGACCAGGCTTTCAGAAATTTTAAATATTTTGATGTTAATGATGTTGAAAATGAAAGCTATTACAGGATCAAAATTTTATACAGAAATGATATCGCCTCCTTTTCTCAAATGAAACGTGTGCTCTCAACGGCTTTGGCTACTTCACGAATTATTTTATTTCCAAACCCATCAACTGGCCGGCTTAATGTAAATTATAACAGTAAATCTTCGGAAAATATTTTAATACAAATTCTTAATGCTGATGGAACAAGCATCAAATTTAAAACAGCACTTGTTTATCCGGGATCTAACACTATTCCGGTAACAATAGAGGAGTTGCAGCCAGGCATATATCTTGTTAAGATCATTAATTCATCAGGTACATTAACCATTAAAAAGATTTTCAAAAAATAAGATTATCGTTAAAGCTTAAGCCAATGGGGTGCTTAGCGTTATTTGAACTGTAAGTAGTGTATTTTTACTTATTAATTTGTAAAGATGGAAATTACTTCGGGGCCCTTGCTTAATTTAATAAATTCACCTGATGACCTTAAAAAGCTGTCACGTGATGAATTACAGCAGGTATGTGATGAACTCAGGCAATACATTATTGATGTGGTGAGTGTGCATGGCGGCCATTTTGGTGCCAGCCTTGGCGTGGTTGAGTTAACAGTTGCTTTACATTATATTTTTAAAACGCCGTATGATCAACTGGTTTGGGATGTTGGTCACCAGGCCTATGGTCACAAAATTCTCACTGGCAGGCGGGATAATTTTTCAACCAACAGGAAGTATAAAGGCTTAAGCGGCTTTCCTAAACGGTCAGAAAGTGAATACGATACATTTGGTGTAGGGCATTCTTCTACTTCAATATCTGCAGCTTTAGGCATGGCTATGGCCTCAAACTATAAAGGTGAAAAAGACAGGCAACATGTAGCAATAATTGGTGACGGTGCCATGACGGCCGGTATGGCTTTTGAAGCCATGAACCATGCCGGTATCGAGAATAGTAACGTACTTATTATTTTGAATGATAACTGCATGAGCATTGACCCGAATGTGGGTGCGCTGAAAGAATATTTAACCGACATTACTACCTCTCATACCTATAACAAAATACGGGACGACTTTTGGAAAGCCTTAGGCAAATTGCCGGTAGGCAAAAACTTTTCACGGCAGATGGCTTCTAAAATTGAAGCCAGCCTCAAAGGCATTGTTAGCAACAGCAGTAATCTTTTTGAAGCGCTTAAACTCAGGTATTTCGGTCCGATAGACGGGCATAACATTTTAAAGCTTGTTGATACGCTTCGTGATCTTAGAGAAATCCCCGGCCCAAAGTTGCTGCATATAAAAACCGTAAAAGGCAAAGGTTATGGTCTTGCAGAAAAAGAACAAACCAAATGGCATGCACCTGGTTTGTTTGATAAAATAACAGGTGAGATCTATAAGAAAAAATTTGATATACCCCAGCCTCCTAAATACCAGGATGTTTTCGGCCACACGATTATAGAGCTTGCTGAGAAGAATGAAAATATAATGGGCGTTACACCTGCAATGCCAAGCGGTTGCTCCTTAAAATATATGATGGAGAAAATGCCGCACCGGGCTTTTGATGTAGGAATTTGCGAACAACATGCGGTGACGCTTAGCGCTGGTCTTGCAACACAAGGCATGCGGGTTTTTTGTAACATCTATTCCTCATTTATGCAAAGAGCGTATGACCAGGTGGTGCATGATGTAGCTATACAAAACCTGCCGGTTATATTTTGTCTTGACAGGGCAGGGCTTGTAGGCGAAGATGGTCCGACACACCATGGCGCTTACGACATTGCTTACATGCGCTGCATACCAAATATGATTGTAAGTGCCCCTATGAATGAGACAGAATTACGCAACCTGATGTATACTGCCCAGCTTGAAACCACTACAAGCCCTTTTGTAATACGGTATCCGAGAGGCGAAGGTGTTAAGGCAGAATGGAAAACAGAAATGAAAGAAATTGAAATAGGTAAGGGGCGTAAAATCAAAGACGGTCATAGTATAGCCGTGCTGTCATTCGGTCATCCCGGTAATTTTGTTGCTGCAGCTATCCGGGATTTAAAGGCTGACGGGCTGGATCCTGCGCACTATGATATCCGCTTTGCGAAACCCCTTGATGAGGAGCTGTTGCATGAAGTGTTCAATAATTATAACAAAATTCTGACTGTAGAAGATGGAACTATTGTTGGAGGCTTTGGATCGGCTATTGCCGAATTTATGGTAAAGCATAATTATAAGGTTGATATTAAAATGCTTGGTATTCCTGATGAAATAATTGAACACGGTACACCAAAACAACTTTACCAGGAAGTTGGTATTGACGCCGAATCTATAGCGAATATGATCAGAACGTTAGATAAGGTAGATATCAGTCATATCCTGAGCAAGGCTTAACCAATCACTGCAAGTTCTTTAGGTTCTCTTTCAGGATTAAATTCTACAATAAAATTATTTCTTCCTTCGCCCATAAGTATTGTAAAATATTTTAGCTGGATAAGTTCCAGCATATTAAGAAAAAGGAATATGGCATGTATGCGGTTTTCGCAGAATTCAAAAATCTTTTCAAAACTTATGGTTCTTTCTTTTTCTACCAGGTCCAGCATAAATTTCCTGCTGCCTTCCATCGTATAATTATACTGAACAACGGTATGTACAGGTTGATGGGTTTTATCATGTAATCTTTGGGCAACTTTTTCAAAGGCTTTCATCAACTTAAAAAGCGTGACCGCCTGAATTTCTGTGCCTTCCCCGGCATCTTCCCCAACCTGTATTAGTTCAGCCAATACATTACCACGCTTAGCCATCAGCAGTCGCAGATCTTCCATGCGGCTAAGCTCTGTTGCAGCCTGTTTAAATCTGCGGTACTCAAGTATCTTATCAATTAATTCAGCTCTTGGGTCAATTTCATTTCCTTCGGGATCAATTTCTTTCCTCGGTAAAAGCATTTTTGCTTTTATACGCATTAAGGTGCTCACGAAGAGAATGAATTCGCTGCTTAATTCTATATTTAGCGACTTGCTTCCATGTATATAATCAAGGAAATCGTTAGTGATTTTTGTGATGGGAATATTATAAACATCCAGTTCATCTCTCTCAATAAAAAATAATAAAAGATCAAAAGGGCCTTCAAACTGCGGCAGTGATATCTGGTAATTTATTGTGTTCAAAAGAAGAATTAAAAACTGTAAATATTAGGAACGGCATTAAGCTTTTCTTCTCAGCTCATCACGAATTTCCATAAGAAGCACATCAGTAGAAGATGGCCCGGCAATAACTTCTTCTTTGGGTTTATTAAACCTGTTTATACTTTTTATGATAAGGAAAAGAATGAAAGCTACAATTAAAAAATCAATGGCAGCTTGTATAAATAAGCCATATTTTATATGCACCCCATTTGCCTTAAGTGTAAGGGTTGCAAAGGTTGTTCCCATAAAAGAACCTATAATTGGCATCAATATGTTGTCAACCAATGCTGATATAATTTTTCCGAAAGCGGCGCCGATAATTACGGCTACAGCCAGGTCAAGGATATTACCTTTCAGCGCAAAAGCTTTAAATTCTTTAATGATACCCATGGGGTTTTTTGTAAAAGTATTGTATTAAAATGCAATAAGCTCTTAAACGGTTTTGATGGCAGGGTAAGCCATGTTCAGATTTTTTAGTGTCTCCCGTACTTTGTCTGCAATTAAAAATTCTTTATACCAGTTTTGATCGCTTGGGATAACATGCCACGGGATGGCATTGCAATTATCAATTGCCTGCTGGTATACCTCCATATATTTACTCCAGAGTTTTGCCTCAACAGCATCGCCCGGGTTATATTTCCACATTTTTGTCGGGTCGCTTAATCTTTCCTTCAGGCGTTGCTGCTGTTCATCAAAAGAAATGTGTAAATAAAATTTTAATATAGAAGTGTTGTTTTGATTGATCAGCAGGTCTTCCCAGTCATTAATGGCTTTTACTCTTTTTTTTGCCAATTCATCGCTGCACCAGCCATGTACTCTTGTAATTAAAATATCTTCATAATGGCTGCGGTTAAAAATTTTTATCATGCCTTTTTCAGGCGCATGCTGTTGAATACGCCACAAAAAATCATGACTCAATTCTTCTGGTGTAGGTGCTTTAAAACTTTTTACCTGTACGCCCTGCGGATTAATAGAACCAAAAACATCTCTGATCACTCCATCTTTCCCACTTGCATCCATCCCTTGTAAAATAATTAAAAGTGAATGCTTGTTTTCTGCATATAAAACATTTTGCAGGTCCGCAATTTCTTTAAGTGCTGCTTCTGTTATGTTTTTCGATTTTGCTTTATCAACAGAATCTTCTGCCCTGGTAGAGATATTACTTAATTGCGTTGATGCCATAGCATGTTTTATAAATTAAACGGCCATTATTTCTTTGTCTTTAAGCTCAAGGTGTTTTTCAACTTTTGAAATATAGCTGTTGGTAACTTCCTGAATATTAGTTTCGGCCTCTTTAGCCTCATCTTCACTCACACCTTCTTTCTGCAGTTTTTTAACCTGTTCAATGGCATCACGCCTTAAATTTCTTATGGCAATTTTCGCCTGTTCTCCTTCGCCATTACATCTTTTTACCAGTTCCTTTCTTCTTTCTTCTGTAAGCGGCGGTAAATATATGCGTATAAAGTTGCCATCGTTTTGCGGGTTAATACCAATGTTTGCTGCTATGATAGCTCTTTCAATGGGCTGCAGCATATTTTTTTCCCACGGCTGGACAGACAGCGTGCGGGCATCCATTACTGTAATATTGGCTATTTGCGATATAGGCGTAGGGCTGCCATAATATTCGGCGTTTATCCCTTCCAGCATAACGGGGTTGGCCTTTCCGGCTCTTATTTTTACTAATTCTGCTTCAAGATGATCAATGGCTTTTTGCATAGATTCCCGGGCGCTTTCAATAGTTAATTCTAAATCGTCATTCATATAATTAAATGTGTTTATGAATAATTTTACACTACAGTATTAGATAGACATATAGCGCAAGCCGGCAAAAATAATTAAAAAGAGATAGTGAGAAAAAAGTAGACCAGGGCTTTATTAATTGTGCTCTATTCTTTCGCCAGCCAATGATAATATTTTGCGGGACTTAATTATTTTTTCTTCTTCAATTGAACGGATAATAGTTTTTGTTTTTGGCCTGCTGTAATAAATTATGCCAACAAATAATACTGCAGCAGAACTTAATGCAAACATTGCCCACGTAGTACCAACATTCTGTAAAAAATAAGCCAGGGCTATAAATAATGCATTGACTGATACACAAACGAAAGTGATCATTTTATGCGTTAAACCGAGATCAAGTAAAAAATGATGGATGTGATTTCTATCAGCACTAAAAGGAGAACGACGGTTTAAAATTCTTAAACTAAAAACCCTTAACGTATCAAACAATGGTACAATTAAAATGGCAAAACCTAAGGCCGGTGTGGCATGTAAAGGATAGTTTACAGAAGGATTGGCGGCGATAGAAATAAATTTAATAACGAAAATTGAATTGAGCAGCCCGATAATAAGCGAGCCGGTATCGCCCATAAAAATTTTTGCCGGGGAAAAATTATAGATGAGAAAACCCACAAGGCTGCCGGCGAGAGAAAAGGCCATTACGGCATACATCAGTTGATCTATCATTAAAAAATATATACCAAAAACTAATGAGGTTAAAAGGCCGAGACTGCCCGCAAGGCCATCAACACCATCAATTAAATTAAATGAATTGGTAATTACAATTATGGTAAACATGGTAAGCGTAATGCTTGCTGTATTAGGTATTTTATCCAGGCCAAATAAACCATGCATATTATCAATCTGGATGCCGCCAAATTTTATGATAATACCTGCTGCAATTAATTGGCCTATAAATTTTTTGGTAGCCGATATTATAAGTATATCGTCTTTAATGCCTAAAAAGAAAATTACCATTAACGACGCAACAAAATATTGCAGGTGATGAGATGTGCCCACGGGCACGCCCAAAAGTGTTGCCAGGATAAATCCTCCAAAAATGCCTAGCCCGCCCAATGTTGGGATAACTCCTTTATGCACTTTACGCTCATCAGGTTCATCGAACAATTTTTTTTCTTTAGTAACCTGTATAATAACCGGGATGGCAAAAAACGTAACCAGGAAAGCCAATGAAAAACTTAAAAATATATTATCCATGCTCCTTTGTTGAAATAAGCAATTCCGGACAAAAATAAAGGTTAAAAGCTAAGTTTGGTAATATTTACAATTCATTGTCAATAAGTAATTACATTGCTAAATCCTGTAGTAAAAACAAATGGTTTTACTTAGATATGTTTTAGAGATTTAAAGCAATATTGAAAAATTGCTGTGTAACTTTTACAGATTAAGTGTAGGTTCGCAAACTATATTAAAATTTAAGAGAATGACGGATTTGAAAGCATTAGCCGGCCAGATAAGACGGGACATTGTAAGAATGGTGCATAGCGTACAAAGCGGTCACCCAGGCGGATCTTTGGGATGTACTGAATTTTTTACAGCTCTCTATTTTAAAATCATGAACCGCAAAGCCGGGTTTGATATGGACGGTACAGGAGAAGATGTTTTTTTTCTATCTAATGGTCATATTTCACCGGTATTTTACAGCACCCTTGCAAGAGCAGGCTATTTTGATATTGAAGAACTTACAACATTCAGGCGGTTAAATTCAAGGTTACAGGGTCATCCAACAACCCATGAGCATTTGCCCGGCGTTAGGGTGGCTTCTGGTTCTTTGGGGCAAGGCATGAGTGTAGCAATTGGCGCAGCCCTAAGTAAAAAACTCAATGGTGATCCAAATATTGTGTATTCACTCCACGGCGATGGCGAACTTGATGAAGGCCAAAACTGGGAAGCTAT
>JANLXV010000167.1:0-2023 GCA_031365305.1 Chitinophagaceae bacterium | reverse complement strand
CCTATGCCTGATGTTTGCGTAGCCATTCGTAAATGTTCATCAGCTTCTTTCAATGATTTTTCTGCTTTTTTAGCAGCAGTTAAATCTGTTAATGTTACCAGGGATTCATTTATGGAATTGCCCACCCTAAAATCAAAACCGAATAATATATCCAGCCGTTTCCCTTTAAAACTTTTTAATACCGAGGTAATGGTTAATCTTTTTTCACCTTCTGCCACACCAATAATCCCTTCCTTAATTACAGGGATACTTTCTGCTGTAAACAGGCGGTGAAAACCAGTGAGTATTTCTTCTTTGCTTTCAGCTTCAAATAAATGTACTGACTCATCGTTTACACTTTTCAACTTTACAAAGGATACCAGCCGTATAATTTCGGCAGGGTTTTTATCTAAATATTCACGGAAATTTTTTATGCCATTTGCTTTCAACAATTCAATTTGCTGGTATAAGGCATCGTCATCTTTTTCCCATATGGCAACCGGGGAGAAGTTGAAAATCTGGCGGTATAAAAGTTCGCTTTCTTCCACTTGTAACATGGCATCTTTAAAATCGGTTATATCTCTTGATACAGAAATAATCCGCTGTACTTTTTCTGTTTCACCATCAATCAGTATCGGCGCTACTATTACATCCCACCATTTGGGCGTTCCTTTGGCAGTATTGCTCCTGCTCTGAAACTGCACCCTTTCCCCGCTCAATGCTTTTGTTATTGCATCCTTTATCATTGGCTGGTTTTTTTGTTCCCACAAATCCCACCAATAGTTGTTTTTAACTTTGCTGAAATCATCAATCTCCATTACGCATATACCATTATCATTCATAAACTGGAGCCTGCCTTCGGCATCAAGTATTTTAACACAATCGGGGCTACTGTTTAATACGGTACGGTTAAATGCTTCGCTTGCTTTTAATTTATTTTTGGCTTCCACCTGCGGTGTTACCTCATTAGCCAACACTGCCACACCTTCTATTACACTGTTAATATTCCGCTGTGCCTGGTAAACAAACGTGTAGTGCATTAACTGCGGCTTGCCATTTCTTACAAGGGTGATGGGTGTTTCATAAGCATAAAAAGGTTCGCCTGTGTTATATACATTCAATAAAATTCTATCGAAGCCTTGGTCAACCGTTTCGGGTATTACTTCAAATAATGATTTACCAATGATGTCCTTTCCCTTGCCCCAACTTTCTAAAACAGCATCATTGGCAATTTCAATAATCATGTCTTCCCCTTTAAAAATAGCAATCGACGATGGTGAAGAATACACCATTTCATGATAACGGAATTCGCTTGCTTTTAATAAATCCTCTGCTTGCTTTTGCTTAGAAATATCGGTGTGCACACCCACCCATTCCCTTATTAACCCATCTGCATTTAATATAGGAATTGCCTTAACAGAAAAGTGTCCCCAGTTCCCGTTTTTCAATTTTACACGATGTTCAAAAACAAAATTTTTACGGTCGCTGACTGCTTCGTTCCAGGCATCAATAGTAGGTTGTGCATCATCAGGATGAACGGCATTAGCCCACCCAAATCCCTGGTACGCTTCATAGCTTTGGCCGGTGAGAGAACTCCAACCTAACTGCTCCCCTTCCATTTCGCCTTTTGGATTGTTGGTCCATACAATGCCTTCCACTGCGGCAACAGCCGCCTGAAACCGTTCTTCGCTTTCTTCAATCTTTTTGCGGGCAAGCACTTTTTCGGTTACATCTTCAATGGAGAGCAGGATTAATTTCTCCTCTTTTTTTTCTCTTGTTAATTCAAGGGCACTTAATAAGATTACCCTTTCGCCAATTGATAAAAAATTATGGGTTACTTCAAAATCGGTGATCTGTTTTTTTTGTGGTAAAATTTCTTCCAGCAGCGTTCTCAGTTCAGGAATATTCCATTGCCGGTTGCCCAGGTCGTAAATTAATACCCCTTCTGTTTCCTGTTCATTTACATTAAAGGTTTTATAAAAAGCTTTGTTGGCTGTTTTTACCCGCAGGTTTTTATCCAGCACCAACAAAGGCTGGTAAAGCG
>JANLXV010000148.1:0-2888 GCA_031365305.1 Chitinophagaceae bacterium | reverse complement strand
CCAATGGCAACGCCGAGTTTGGTATCGATTCCAAAGTGCCGGGCATGTTGTATGCAACTGTAGAACGTTGCCCCGTTATTGGTGGCACCTTGAAAAGTTTTGATGCTGCTGAGGCGTTGAAAATGCCTGGTGTTGTAAAGGTTGCCGAAGTAGAAAGGATCATGGGGATTTATCATTCTATTGGGGTTGCTGTAATTGCAGATTCTTACTGGAATGCCACACAGGCCCGTAAAAAACTTAAGATCGAATGGGATACAAAGGGCCGTGAAAATTTCAATACAACCGATTATGAAAATCATCTGCGGGAATTAGCCAAACAGGATGGCATGTTAGATAAAAACATTGGCTCGGTTGACACACTTAATCTTTCTTCAGAAAATAGTATTGAAGCTTTTTATGAAACGCCGATGGTGGCGCATCATGCATTGGAACCGATGAATTGTGTCGCAGAAGTAAAAGGCGACAAAGTAGAACTATGGACATCGTCGCAGGTAAACAGCACACTTACCGGCAGTGGCCCAAATGATCTGCACAAGTTCATTGGCTTCGCTTCTGACAATATAAAACTCAATGCAAAATTTAATGGCGGTGGCTTTGGCAGAAGGCTTAATATAGATTATGTGATTGAAGCGGTGAACATCGCTAAACAAATTGACAAGCCTGTCAAGCTTTTGTGGTCAAGAGAAGATACCACTTCTTATGGCCCCTACAGGCCAATGACCTTCTCACAATTCAAAGGTGGTTTTTCAGATGATGGAAAGCTGGTAATGTTTCAACATAAAGTTATCAGTCCTTCTTATTCAGAAGCAATGCGGCCAGGCTTTGATATAAAAACTGTTGACGCAACAATGGTGGAAGGTATCGCTGAGCAGGCCTATGAAATTCCTAACCTGAAAACGTCTTATGTACGGGCAGATTTTCATGTGCCTGTCGCAGCCTGGCGCTCTGTAACCAGCTCCACACTTGCCTTTGCGCATGAATGTTTTATTGATGAGCTGGCCCACAAAGCAAAACAAGACCCACTTGATTTTCGTTTATCATTGCTAACAAAAGAATCAGATCTTAAAAAAGTTTTATTAAAGCTGCGTGAATTTTCTAATTGGAATAAACCATTGCCGCAAGGTAAAGCAAGAGGTGTGGCACAATGGGAATTTTTCGCCGGTATATGTGCACAGGTTGTCGAAGTAACTTACAATGCTGACAAATCTGTAAAGGTTGATAAAGTATATGCTGTTATTGATTTGGGTGTTGCGGTTAACCCTGATAATGTAAAAAACCAGGTAGAAGGCGCTGTTGTAATGGCGCTTGGTGCAGCAACAAAACCGGGGATTACTTTAGAAAATGGCATGGTGCAGCAACACAATTTTTATGATAGTCCGTTGCCACGCATTAACGAAATTCCAAATGTTGAAGTGTTGATCTTAACCGGTGATGGAAAAATAAAAGGTGTTGGTGAACCAGGACTTCCACCATTTGCGCCTGCGTTGGGAAACGCTATTTTTGCAGCAACAGGGAAACGGCTGAGAAGGATGCCTTTTGATTTGACGATTGTATAAGAGCTGACAGGCTCAAAAAAAATTAACTTGCAGTAACAATAATTGTTATGACACTAAATCCACAGTTTGTTACCGATAAAAAAGGTTGCAGTTCAGCTTCCTTTGAAGGAGTATGCGTTTCTAATAGAGGAATTAGAAATGAAAGAAGATATTGCATTATATAAAAAGATAAAGGCTGATAAAAATGAAGATTATATACCGCTTCAGGAACATCCTGGAAGGAGTGGTGAGAGATAATTCGAAATAGAAGACAGGCAGTTGTGAGTTTTTATAATTGCTGTCGGTCATAGAAAAGATATTTATGACTGTCATTAAGGTTGAACGATTTTATTCAGGCATTTAACTAATAATAAATTGATAATTATTCCTTAATCATTATATATGATCTCATTAAACGTAAACCAAAAAACCTACCAACTGGATGTTGATCCTAACATGCCTTTGTTATGGGCAATACGTGATGTAATTGGTTTAACCGGCACCAAGTATGGCTGCGGTGTAGCGCAATGCGGCGCCTGTGTGGTACACCTGGATGGAGAAGCTGTTCGCAGTTGTGTAACAAAAGTAAAACGTGCCGAAGGTGCACAGGTCACCACCATCGAAGGTTTGTCAGCAAACAATGATCATCCTTTGCAGGTAGCCTGGAACAAAGAAAATGTTCCGCAGTGTGGTTACTGTCATTCAGGGCAGATCATGTCGGCGGCGGTTTTGCTTCGGGAAAATCCTTCGCCGACAGATGAAGACATTGATAATGCTATGGCCGGCAACATCTGCCGCTGCGGTACGTACCAACGCATCCGTAAAGCCATCCACCTGGCTGCAGAAATGCCGAAGAAATAAATACAACATCCTTGCAAGCGACAACCAACAATCTTTAATAATTATAATTCACTTCAGTATATGACCCAGCTACAAAAAAATAAGCCGCGTTATCATTTCCCGGTAAAAACTGCAATAGCGGTAGGCTGTGTTCTTACCATATTTGCTGTTGTAACTTCCGGCTTTAAAGAACTTAATGACGGAGATCGTACTAACAATAAAGCAGTGATTGCAGACAGCATTATTTCCGCAAAAGCTTTTGTAGAAGTGTATAAAGTGTTGATGAGCCCAAGATGTATGAACTGCCATCCCGCAGGTGATCGGCCGTTGCAGGGCAATGACAGTCATCTCCATTCCATGAACGTTAAACGTGGCCCTGATGGCAAAGGTTTATATGCATTAAAGTGTACTAATTGTCACCAGCCCGAAAATGCCGTTGGTCTTCATGCGCCTCCCGGCAACCCTAAATGGCAATTGCCACCTGCAGATATGAAAATGGTTTTCCAGGGAAAG
>JANLXV010000141.1:0-3963 GCA_031365305.1 Chitinophagaceae bacterium | reverse complement strand
ACATCAAAGTGGCCAGTATCTTCATAAAAATGTTGCGGATCTTTTTCGATAGATGTAATGCCATCGCCAAAATCCCACGACCATTTATCAACTGTTCCTATTGATTGATCTTTGAAATCAATGGGCATGTTTGCACACACTTCATTTTGTAAAGCAATAAAATCAGAAGTGGGTTTTGTGCCTGCAATTACGCCATCAATAAAAATCACCGTATCAGCACAACCCGTTTTTGTTTTTACAATTAATGTAATATTATAATTTCCGGCATCTGTAAATGTATGCTTAGGTTGTGTTTCGGTAGATGTGTTACCATCACCAAAATTCCAAAGATAGCTGGCTATTGGCTCAGCAGACGTAACATCGCTTTTAAACGTATGCGTCAGGGGTGCACAACCTTTTACAGGTAAATCTAAAATTCTTGCCCGTGGCGGCAGAATTTTTATGAAATCGGGCTTGCTTATCACATCTGTACATCCGGCCGAATTTACTACGGTTAATGTTATTGTATATAAACCTCTATTAGAAAAAATATGTACGGGATCTTTTTCAGTTGAAGTTTGACCATCGCCAAAGTTCCAGGTATAACCAACGGCGTTAATGGATGAATTTTTAAAAGTAACTACCAATGGCGCTTTGCAATCATTGGTATTAGTTGCAGAGAAAGCGGCTAAAGGCTTGTCTAAAACTTCAATTGTTTTTTCTGCCGAATCAAGACAGGCGCCAAAATTTGCTACCATCTTAAGATTATATGTGCCTGCTTTATCATAAACCTTTGATGGACTGGAGGCAGTTGAGGTTTTTCCATCGCCAAAATACCAGGTAACATTACCGGGAGCAGGGGCGCTTAAATTATTAATATCTACTGACGCACCGGCACACACTTTATCAGGTACAGTGAAATTTGCATTAACAGTGCCTAAGGTAATTGCGTTAGGTTTTATAAAGGTATCGGTACAGCCGGTGTTATTTTTTACAATTAATGATACCGTGTAACTGCCTCCATTCGCATATTGGTGCACAGGATCGGTTTCAACAGATGTGCTGCCATCGCCAAAATTCCATATATAATTTAACAAGCCGCTTCCTTTAGATTCATTGGTGAAATGGATGTTTACAGGAGCTTTACAGCTATTAGGCACATCATTACTAAAGGCTGCACGTACGCCGTTAGTAATGTTCACGTAGCCTGGTTTTGTAAGAGATTGAACACAGCCGTATGTATTTGTTAGCCTTAACGACACATTATAGCTTCCGGCATCAAGATAAACATGCGCAGGGTTTTGCTGAGCAGCAATTTCGCCATCACCAAAATCCCATTCCCATTTGGTTATTGAACTACTGCCTGTAATACCTGAATCAGAAAATTGTACAGGTAAAGGATAACAACCTGCGGTAGCAGTAGCACCAAAATTAACTACAGGTGAAGAATAAACGGTTATGTATTGGGAGCGGACAATTGAATCGCTGCCTACGGCATTTTTTACAACCAGCTTTACATTATACTGACCCGGCGCAAAATAGGTTACTGCCGGATTTTTTAATAAAGACTTTGTGCCATTGCCTAAATCCCATGAGTATTTTGTAGGACTACCGGTAGAAACATCTGAAAACCTGACAACTAACGGAGAGCAGCCTGAAGTAGTATTTGAAGAAAAGTCTGCTGATAACTGGGCTTTGGAAGTAAACCCCTGTAATATTATAAATAGGCAAAATAGCCATTTGCACAGCCATGGTTTTACACCTGACATTGGAACGTGGTTTTTTATTGAATATCGGAGGTAACAGGAATTCCAATACTGTCCAACATTAATAACTATAAAACCTCGAAAAAATTGTTCAGGAAAAGCAATTTATCTGACGGGGGGAAACGAAATGGAAAATAACTCCTGGGAAATAGCTACTGCCGCAGCATGTGTAAGACCAAAGGTGCCGTAGAACCCCATGGCGCTAATTCAAGTTTTGGCACATTTTTACTTGTAAAACGCCATTCCCGGGTGAGAAAAACAAATTCTGGCGGCGTGTTTGGCAAAGTGATGATAAGCTTGCTGTAGTCTGAGTTTGAACTCCACGTACCCTCATACACCTGGCTCCCTTTTTTGGCCTGGAGCGGGCCATGATACAGATCAGTTTTTAGAAGCACAAATTTATACCCATTATAATCTGAGGTAATATCCACGCCGCTGTCAGAAGCAAGTTCTACTATGAAATCTTTATTAAGAATATTATTTTCAAATAACTGTTCTAAAAAATTATCAGGAATAATTTTCTCCTTCTTGCAGGAGATGTGGCAAAAAAATAAAATTGAAACACAAAATAATAAAGCTGTAAAACGGATTAACGTGAACTTCATGATGACTCTAATGTATATATTTCAACCCAAAACGTTTTTATAAATTTTTACAGTATTTTGTAAAAGTGTGCAACTAAAAAATTAATACCTTAAAGGCTTAGGTTCAGCAACGCCTTTAAAATTTTTTTCAAAAGCACGCATCCTGTAGGCGTTCATAGCATTATAGCCTAATTTCTTTACAAGCCTGTAATTTACCACCGCCCCTACCGGTGCACCAATAACGGGGAGCAATTGCGCCATCTTTGCCAGGTCAATATAATCCCTGTATTCCTGTTGAAAATTTCTCCAGTTAAATTCGTTTATATCTTCAGGCAGATCTTTCGATTTTACATCCCAGTCAGTCATTTTTAAATAACTTGACCGCCGGTTTTCGTGGCTTGAAAAGGTGACTTCAAAAATGTACAACAGAAATACCCGTTCCTTATAGTCCTGTATGTCATGACCGTAAAATGAAGCGATATCAAATAATAATTTAATTTTTAACCCAAGTAAAATAGGGAAATCTGCCAGGCCCAATAAAATACCTCCTGCGCCTGTAAGCCCACCTTCAACAGCAGCCGTTGTTCTGTAAAATTCAATTCTCTTTAGCACCGCTTTTTCCCTCTCTTCAATGGTTTCATCCGTAGTTGGTTTTGAGGTGATGTATGATGCGCCAAACAAAACCCCTTTTATCATTTGCTTTATGGTTAGGGTGATGGCCTTATGCACCTTTTCCGGAATCCATGTATTAATCTTCGTTTGAACTTTTTTTGAAATATTATTTAAGAAAGATGGTCTTTTTAGCATTTGCCTTTGCCATAATGCTAATTCCTGAAAAGCTTTTTGTTCGTACCCGTTCATCCCGTTTTTTTATTTAATTCAAATTTACGCCAGTCATTCTGCATAAACATATTCATTTGCGTAATTTCAATTTAAACACACTGGTATGTTAGCTGGTAAAAATTTGCTTTTGATATGTTTCTTATTAATTTTTTTTAAAGTTCAGGCACAGGAGTTTGGCGGCAATAAGCCTTCTATAAAATGGAAACAATTAAATACAAGCAGGGCGAGAATCATCTTTCCTCCGGCAATGGATTCTGAGGCCATTCATATTGCCAACATTATACAACACATTGACAGCACATCAGCACAAACCATTGGCACACGATCGAAACCCGTAAGTCTTGTGCTGCAAAACCAAACCACTATTTCAAATGCTTATGTGAGCCTTGGGCCGTTTCGCAGTGAATTTTTTCTCACGCCATTGCAAAACAGTTTTGAGCTTGGAAGCCTGCCGTGGAGCGACCAACTGGCCATACATGAATACAGGCACGTGCAGCAATACAACAATTTTAATGTAGGTCTTTCAAAAGTTTTTTCAAGCCTTTTCGGGCAAGAGGGTCAGGCTTTTGCCAATAACGTTGCAATACCTAATTGGTTTTTTGAAGGTGATGCCGTGTATAACGAGACTTTTTTTTCAGACCAGGGCCGTGGCCGGCTTCCCTATTTTTTTAATGCTTACCGGTCAATCTGGCAACAACAAAAACAATATAGCTGGCAAACGCTCCGTAACGGCTCGTACAAAAAATTTATTCCTGATCACTATGCCTTAGGCTATTTGCTGGCTGCTTATG
>JANLXV010000131.1:0-2679 GCA_031365305.1 Chitinophagaceae bacterium | reverse complement strand
GCAATGGCACGTTTTTCTTCTTTAAGGGTATCTTTTATTTTATCTTTTGCCTTGCTGGTTACTACAAATTTTAACCATTCCGTATTAGGCTTTTGTTTGGCACTTGTAATAATTTCTATCTGGTCGCCACTTTTTAATTTGTAACTTATTGGCACTAGTTTATGGTTAACTTTTGCACCAATACATTTACTGCCTATTGCAGTGTGAACACCAAATGCAAAGTCCAGCGCGGTGGCCCCAATCGGCAACATTTTTACATCGCCTTTAGGCGTGTATACATAAATTTCCTCTGCTAAAAAAGAGACTTTAAAATCCTGTAAAAAGTCAATAGAATTTACATCTTGATTGGCAAGCACTTCACGTATCTGGTGAAACCATTTATCAAAACGATTTTCATCATTGGTCCCTTCTTTATATTTCCAGTGGGCCGCCATGCCTTTTTCAGCAATATCATTCATGCGCTTGGAGCGGATTTGCACCTCAACCCATTTACCCTGTGGCCCCATAACTGTAGTGTGCAAAGCTTCGTAGCCATTATTTTTCGGGTTGCTTAGCCAGTCACGCAAACGCTCCGGCGCAGGTGTGTATTCATCAGTAATAATGCTGTAAACTTTCCAGCAATGTTCTTTTTCTTTTTCAGGCGGAGAATCTAAAATTACCCTGATGGCAAAAAGATCATAAACCTCTTCAAAAGCAACGCCTTTCTTTTTCATTTTATTCCAGATGGAATGTATGCTCTTTGGCCGCCCATAAATTTCAAAATTAAAATGACCTCCATCAAGTTTATCTTTTATGGGGCGAATAAAATCGTTAATGTAGCGGGTTCTTTCACGTTTGGTATCCTGTAATTTTTGGGCGAGATAATGAAAGCTGTCTGGCTCCATGTACTTCATGGCCAGGTCTTCCATTTCCGATTTTAGATTATACAAACCCATGCGGTGGGCCAGTGGTGCATACACATAAACTGTTTCAGAAGATATTTTAAGCTGCTTTTCCCTTTTCATGCTGTCAAGCGTACGCATGTTATGCAGCCTGTCTGCCAGTTTAATGAGAATTACCCTCGGATCATCTGTGAGTGTAAGTAAAATTTTTTTAAAATTCTCTGCCTGCTGCGTTGTATTGGTATCAAGCACAGTAGCAATCTTAGTAAGGCCGTCAACAATTTTGGCGATCTCTTCTCCAAATTCCTGCTTTATATCCGGCAGGGTTACGTCCGTATCTTCAACCGTGTCATGCAAAAGCGCACAGATCGTACTTCTTACACCAAGGCCAATTTCTTCCACGCAAATTTGTGCAACGGCCAATGGATGAATAATGTAGGGTTCTCCACTTTTTCGTCTCGTTGTTTTATGCGCTTCAGCCGCCATTTCAAAGGCAGATCTTATAGTTTCTTTGTCGCCGGTTTTTAGTTTAGGCTTTAATGTTCTTAATAATGTACGGTAGTGCCTGAGGATCTCTTTTTTTTCTTCTTCTGCGTTCAGGTTGTACTTTGGTATATTTAAAACTGCATCCATCCTTACGAATTTACGTTAAAAACGTCCCTTTAAACCGAGTGCATTTCTTAAAATAATAAAAACATTTTCCGCTTATTTTTTCCTAAAGCTTTCGATCTGGCTTTTCTATTTCACTAAATCCATTACTTTTGCAGCCCTTAAAAGCCCATGTGGTGAAATTGGTAGACACGTCAGACTTAGGATCTGATGCCGAGAGGTGTGGGGGTTCGAGTCCCTCCATGGGCACGCTTTAAGTTGAAAAGGAACAAGAAGAGAATAAAAGTTCTTAAGTCTTGTTCCTTGTTCGTTTAAATAATCTCTAATACATTGATTTTAATTAAAAGTAATGGCAACAGTAACACGTGAAAACCTTGGCCTTTTAAATGATAAGCTTACTGTAAAGGTTTCCAGGGAAGATTATTATCCTCAATTTGAAAAAGCTTTAAAAGATTACAGCAAAAAAGCAAATATTCCCGGCTTTAGAAAAGGCATGGTGCCTGCCGGTATGATAAAAAAAATGTATGGCGCTTCAATTTATTATGACGAAGTGTTGCGTACAGTTGAAAAACAATTGCAGGAATATCTTACTACTGAAAAGCCTGAATTACTTGGCCAGCCATTACCTATGGCGAGTGATTTGAGGCACCTCGACATGAACGACCCTTTGGAGTATGATTTCCCATTCGAGATCGGCTTAAAGCCTGAAATTGATGTAACAGGGTTGCCCAACACCCGGTTCACTTTTAATAAGGTGTTGGTTACTGACAAAATGGTTGATGAAGCAATTGAACGTCATCAGTCACGTCATGGCAAAATGAGCGACCCCGAAAGCGTAACCTCAGATGATAATGTACTTAATGTAAATTTTGTTGAAACAGATGCTGATGGTAAATCTGTAGAAGGCGGCGTGGTAAAAGACAATTCTTTATTAGTAAAATATTTTACACAGCCTTACAGGGAACAACTGGTGGGAAAGAAAGTGAACGATACAATCCAGGCTTCGCTAAAAGAGGCTTTTGATGAGAAAGAAAGAGAGTGGATAGTATCCGATTTGGGGCTGGATAAAAACGATCCATCTGCGTTGGACAAAACTTTTCAAATTACCATTACTAAAGTAGGTTTGGTAGAGAAAAGAGATATGAATGAGGAGTTCTTTAACGAGGTGTTTCCGGGAAAAGACATAAAA
>JANLXV010000122.1:0-6523 GCA_031365305.1 Chitinophagaceae bacterium | reverse complement strand
CATGATACCGTTTTCATGCTGTATAGGGCACAGGATTCTATTGGCAAGCCTGACGGCACATCCAGGGTAGGCATGGCCGTGAGTACGGATGGCCTGCATTTTACCAGGAAGCCTGCACCAGTTCTATTCCCTGATAATGATAAGTATAAAAGCCTGGAATGGCAGGGCGGTTGCGAAGATCCGCGGATAACCCAACGGGAAGATGGTATGTATATTATGACCTATACTTCTTTTGACGGTACTGTGGCAAGGCTCATGATCGCTTCTTCACCAGACCTGTATAACTGGACAAAGCATGGCAGCGCATTTAGCAAAGCTTATAATGGGAAGTATTATAAAGAATGGTCAAAATCAGGCTCCATAGTTAGTACGTACGATACAGCCAAAGCCTCTATTACTGCGGTTAAGATCAATGGTAAATACTGGATGTACTGGGGTGATCAATTTATTTGGGCCGCCACCTCAGACGATTGTATAAACTGGCAACCTGTAGAAATGGAAGCGGATGAAAATGCTACTGTACCCTTAAGAGGCATCGCCGATAAAATGCCCAGGTTAAAAATTGTTATACCAACCCGTCCAAAAAAGTTTGACAGCGATCTTGTAGAATCCGGCCCTGCAGCCTTACTAACCGCAGATGGCATTGTCCTGATCTACAATTCACGCAACATCCCGGCAATTGGCGACAGCAGTCTTGATGAAGGTACCTACACTGTTAGCCAGGCTTTAATGAGCAAAACCGATCCAACAAAGCTTATCAACCGTTTAGATGATTATTTTATGAAGCCAGATAAGCCTTATGAGATTACCGGCCAGGTTGCCAAGGTTTGTTTTGTAGAAGGGCTAGTGTATTACAAAGGCCAGTGGCTGTTATATTATGGCACGGCAGATTCCAGGATTGCAGTTGCTGTAAAAAAGTAAGGGCAATGATAAAAACCCGGTGACGCTTATTGCATAAATCCTTTAAACTTTCAGGATATAGTAAAGAATTTGCATTAATGGACATAACCTGGTATAAGTAAAACTCCTCTTTTTTTATAGACGTTATAAACCAAAAGCCTTTACAATCAATGTATTGAATTTATACAGCCTACCGGAAATTTACTTACTCTTAAAAAATATTACGAAATACTTGCACAGTAATTTTACGGTAGTATTTTTGTCACACCAAAACGCAATTCTCCCATACAACGGCTCTTACAAATTCCCTAATCGTTTGTAAGTAAAACATAAACGCTAACCACGCCATGTTGCCGTAATAATCCACATTCTGTTCTATAATCCTTTCGTTCAGTGAACTACTGTATACGTACCCGTATACCAAACCTTGTTGGTATTAAAAATTATGCTTACACCACTTAAAATCACAGCTATGCAAATGGTAGAGTTCTGCTACCCTGTTACAATATTATAAAGACGGTTAGGTTGATTGTTCGGGAGTGGCATGGATAGAGTTATGAGTAATACTGGATGAGATCTGTGGCAAGCCACTCCTGTTTTTTTAAAGCGACGTTTTTTAATTTTGGTGCTGCTAAGCCGCCTGGTAAAGTGAGCGTTGTATTGGTAATTATGCGGATTTCATCAAAAAGATTTTCATCAATAAACGATTGCAACAACGCTGCACCGCCTTCTACTAATACACTTTGCAAATTTAAATGGTAACAAGCCTTCACTATTTCTCCTGCATCTGTGGAATCAAGTTTATAATACCTCGTTTTTCCAACCTGCTCATCTTTTAGTGTATTAAATATTATAGTTTCTGTTGCCTGGTCAAAAAGTTTTAAATCACCTGGTAATTGCAGCGTTGCATCAGTAACTAATCTTACAGGGTTTTTTCCCTGCCATAATCTTGCCGTCAATTTCGGATCGTCAATCAAAGCAGTCTGTCTTCCAACTAATATAGAGGTTTCTTCTGTTCGCCATTTGTGTACCAGCCTCGCAGATGCTTCGCCGGAAATTGCTATTCGTTTTTTCCCTTCGCCGGCAATTTTGCCATCCATACTTTGCGCCCATTTTAAAATAATATAAGGCCGCTTCTTTTGATGGAAAGTGAAGAAACGGGCATTCATCTCAAGACACTCTTTTTCAAGCACGCCAACTATTACCTGTATACCTGCTTCTTTAAGTATAGCGATGCCTTTACCATCTACTCTCTCAAAGCTATCTCTGCAACCAACAACTACTTTGGGAATAGTATGCCTTATAATAAGATCGGTGCATGGCGGCGTTTTGCCATAATGGGCGCAAGGTTCAAGTGATACATAAAGCGTAGAAGATGAAATGAGATGATGGTGTTCTGCGGCCACACTGTTTACACAATTTACTTCTGCATGTGCCTTGCCATATTCCGCATGATACCCTTCACCTATAATGTTATTGTTATGTACCAGCACCGCACCAACCATGGGGTTGGGCGCTACAGTTCCCCTGCCCAGGTCTGCAAGTTGCAGGCAGCGATGCATGTATGTTTCGTCAATGGTCATGCTGAGATTATGGTCACAAAATAATTAAGTTTGCTTACATGACTATTACAGAGGCTTATAATCATTTCACAGAACGCCTGTCATCTATATACCAAAAGCGTGAAGCTGCAAACATTGCAGAGCTGGTTTTTGAACATTGCACAGGTATCAGCCGGCTTAAACGGGTAACAGAAAAAGACCTGCTGCTTCCCGGCAAAGCCTTTGATAAAATAGAACAAAGCCTTAAAGAATTATTACAACATAAACCAGTACAGTATGTTTTAGGAGAAGCCTGGTTCTTCGGTCAGAAATTTATTGTTGATGAGGCAGTGCTTATCCCCAGGCCTGAGACTGAGGAACTGGTAGAGCTTGTAATTAAAGACTGGCGTGACAAGGATAGCTTATCTGTTATAGATATCGGCACTGGCAGCGGATGCATAGCCGTGATAATAAAATCAAAACTCGCAAACGCACAAATAACAGCAATTGATATTAGCGATGAAGCGGTTAACGTGGCGGGGCAAAATGCAATAAATAATAATGCCATCATCCACTTTGAAAAAGCTGATATTTTAAATAAAAAAGCCCAGGATACTTTTAGTTCTTTTGATGTAATTGTAAGTAACCCGCCATACATTCCGACGGCAGATAAAGCCACCATGGCGGACAATGTTTTAAAATATGAACCGCACCTTGCGTTGTTTACACCAGGCGACGATCCATTACTTTTTTATAAAGCAATAGCCGCTTTCGGTGCTGAACATCTAAAAGCAAAAGGGAAAATTTATGTAGAAATACATGAAGCGTTTGCTGAAGAAGTAAAAGCCATCTTTTTAAAATATTTTCCGGAAGTTGCAATACACCAGGACATGATGGGTAAAGACAGGATGGTAACTGCCCGGAGATAACTTATTTTACACCACTTACAGAAGCAGATGTAGTGGCACCAAGCTTTTTAGCCACCTGCATGATCCTGACAATATCGCCCCAGCTCACCATTGAATCAGCATTAACAACAACAGCCGGCTTAATACTATCACCAATGTGAATATTTTTTTTAAGCGCTGATTCAAGCGAGTCAAACACAATTTTTTTCTGTCCAACATAAATAGTCTTATTCTTATCAATGCTAACGATAACGCTCTGCTTGGCTTTGGTATCACTCTTCGCTTTGGGGTTGCTCATCTTTATTACATTAGGGTTAGCCAATGTTGAGATGATCAGAAAGAAAAACATAAGAATAAACAAAATATCGTTTAAAGGGCCTGTATCCAGCTCCTCGGCTTCTCTTTTAAATTTTTTGCGCAAGCTCATTTACAAATAGTATTAAAGGCTGTTTATTACCTGGTTGGTTCCTGTAAAATGTCAACAAATTCTGCGCTGGCAATTTCCATTTTGTTTTCTACTTTGTTGATCTGCGCTATCAGGTAACTATGCCCGATGTAGGCCAGTATACCAATAATCAAACCTGTTGCAGAAGTGATCATCTTTATATAAATACCGTCAGCAATTGTATTAGGTGTGTATTCAGCACTTATAGCGATAGCTTTAAACAATTGTAACATGCCTATAATAGTACCCAGGAAACCAAACAGCGGCGCAATGCGTGCAATGATGGAAATGATAGAAAGATTTTTTTCCATCTTATACATTTCAAGCACGCCTACATTATCCATGCTTTTCTCAATAGCATCAATGGGTTTGCCTATGCGTTGAATGCCCTTATCTATAATGCGGGCCACAGGATGCATCGTGTTTTTAGAAAGACTTCTGGCAGCAGCAATATTTCCGGTTACAATATGATCCCTGATAATACTCATGAAGTTTTCTTCAATATCGCCTGCTTTTCGGATGGCGATTAATCGCTCAATAAAAAAATAAACGGCAGCAATAAAAAGCAGGGCCAGCGGAATCATCAGTACACCGCCTTTAGCTAAAACTTCCCAAAGAGATTGCGTTTGTGCTGCTGAAGCAGTTACTGTAGAATCAACCTGTAACAAAAATAATTGCATGTATACCGTTTTGGACAAATGTATATACTAATTAATGATGTACTGAGGTCATTGGAATAAGGCTGTGAATTTTAACGTATGTTTTATAGGTGATGTTTATTACAACTTCCTGTCGCCATCGTTCAATTGCTGCATGGCCATTATTTGCTTCATCGTTTTCTCCATACCGTCGCTGCTGCCATCAAGAAATATCACATTGCCTTTGCCGTACTCAGCAAAATTCTTAACAGCCTCTACCCACATGCTAAATAAAATAACATTGGTATCAAGGTTGGCCTGCTTCATTTCACTTGCTGCCTGGCTCATCCCCTTTGCTACTTCTTCTCTAAACAAGGCCACACCCTGGCCACGCAATTGTGCAGCCTGGCGTTCGGCTTCAGCAGCAATTTTGATAGCATTACCTTCTGCTTCTGCACCTTTCGTTTTAGTTATCAATAAAGCCTGGCCTTCATTTTCAGCAGCAGCTTTTAAATTATTACTCGCCACTACCCTGCTCATACTATCAATAATGGCCTGGTCAAAAGTGATGTCGTTGATCTGCAGATCCAACAAATGATAACCCCATTCTTCAAGCGCTGCATCAATCTGTTCTTTCACATACATTACTATTTCCCGCCGCAGCGTTAATATTTCAGCCTGTCTTTTTGAGGCAACAAAAGCTCTTATAGAACCTTCTACAGTTCTTGATAAAGACTGCATCAGATCACGATCGCTGATAAATTTAAAAGCAACTTTTTTTATAGTATCCTCTGTTTCATTTTGAACAGCATACAACAACATGCTTTTAAAGTACACATTCGCCTGGTCAATAGTGATGGCCTGGAAGGACAATTCAATAGAGCGGTTTTGAATGCTGATCTTTTTATAGATCTGTTCAAGAAAAGGTATTTTAAAATTCAAGCCTGGTCGCAAGATGCGCTGGTATTTGCCGAACATAGTTATCACACCAATGTTTCCCTGGTTAATAGTTACAAAACTGCCCAGCAATGCAAGCACTATAATAATCAGCCACCAATAATTAAGTAAGAAGTCCATCGTCAAAAAAATTTAGACACGAAAGATAAATAAAATAAAAGTGTGAGGTGTGAGGTATCAGGTGTGAGGTAGAAGGTATCTGAAGTTAGAAGATTACTGATTGCCAATAGCTGCATTTTGAGGGCTGATGGCTGAAAGCTGAAAGCTAATGACTAAAATATCCACACCACTAACTTATATGTTGCCCAAATAATAAGCACCAATAATGCAAGAAGAATTATCAAAACCGGGATAATTACTTTCCAGGCAGAACCATTATGGCGGCCCTCTACGTAATGTTGCTCCATCAGTTTCATGTTGCGCATGTTAGCTTTAAAAGCTACGTCAAATATGTCACCGATAAATGGTATAGCACCGATGATCAAATCAATTACAATATTTAAAACCATTCTTGCCAAAACAAAACCGCTGGCTCCTTTCGTTGCCATCATCCATAAAATATACCCAGATACAGCAAAAGTGGTCAGGTCGCCGGCACCGGGTATAAGGCCTATAATGCCATCAAGACCAAAACGAATGTCCGTGCCAGGTATCCTGAATTGCGCATCCATCAATTTGGCTAAGCGGCGTAATTGCTCTAAGCCTTGTTGACTGGCAGGTGTTTTTGTAGTTATGCTTTTCATTAAAATGCTTTGCTATTTTTAAATTTTATAAAGACTATATAAGCCTTTTTCACTTGCCTATAGTTAACGTATAAATTTCTTTATATTTTTATATTCGTTACTATCGTGCCAATTTTTAATACTGCCTGCCTGCCTTAAAAAGATAGATAGGAGTGTTTGCTATTATTAGATGATGTTGATTGGGATTATTATTTTTCCTGTTTAGGTCACAATACAGGAGCGACGCGGACGTAGCGTTGGTTAGAACCATTGTGTGTGTAATAAATTAATTCGGTTATCGAGCAGTGGGTTAGGGCGGGAAGGGATCTGCAGGAAAATAAAAATATTGGTGAACTTATTGTGATTTGAATTAAGTTATAATACTGCTATAAATACTAGCATTACAATAATG
>JANLXV010000121.1:0-4042 GCA_031365305.1 Chitinophagaceae bacterium | reverse complement strand
CATCATTGTAACCGGCGGTGCAAAAGGCATAGGCGAAGGCATTGTAAAAGTGCTGGCTGCTGAAGGTGCCATACCCGTAATTGTTGGCAGGCACAAAGCTGATAATGTAAAAGTTGTTGAACAGATAGAAGCTCTCGGCGGCACTGCCTTCCAAATTGAAGCAGAGCTTAGCCTGCCTGAAGAATGTAACAAGGTCGTGAAAGACATTATTGAAAAGTTTGGGACGATAGATGGGCTGGTAAATAATGCCGGTGTTAATGATGGTGTTGGTCTTGAGAATGGCAGCTATGAAAAGTTTATGGAAAGCCTGCATAAAAATGTCGTGCATTATTATTTGATGGCGCACCATGCTTTGCCTTATTTAAAATTGAGTAAAGGTGCAATAGTTAATATCACATCAAAAACGGCTGAAACCGGCCAGGGCAATACATCTGCTTTTGCGGCTGACAATGGTGGCCGTAATGCCTTAACCAGGGAATGGGCGGTTGAGCTTTTAAAATATAGCATTCGCGTAAATGCAGTTGTAGTGGCGGAATGCTGGACGCCGGCCTACGAAACGTGGATAAAAACACTGGCTGATCCGCAGGCTAAGTTAAAAGAAATCACCTCAAAAATTCCGTTGGAAAACAGGATGACAACGCCGGAAGAAATTGCCAATGCTGTAGCCTTTTTATTATCAGAAAGATCAAGCCATACCACCGGCCAGATCATTCATGTTGATGGCGGCTATGTACATTTGGACAGGGCCTTGGCTAATGCTTAGCCTTGTGCTAAAAATTAAAATCAATGAAAGCTTTAGTTTGTACAACTCCCGGTCTTCTCAACTATCAAAACATTGATGCGCCTGTTTCGCAACTGGGTAAGGCTATAATTAAAATTAAAAATATTTGTATCTGCGGCACAGATCTGCATGCTTATGAAGGCACACAACCATTCTTTAATTACCCCAGGATTTTAGGACATGAACTCTCCGGTGAACTTGTTGATTTTGATAATGCGCCTGGTTTTGAAAAAGGCGAAGCCGTTACTTTTATTCCTTATTTTAATTGTGGCAGATGCATTGCCTGCCGCAATGGTAAACCAAATTGTTGCGTAAGCATAAAAGTCTGCGGTGTTCATGTTGATGGTGGCATGACAGAGTGTTTATCAGTGCCTTCCTCCTGCCTGTTACACGGCGAGGGCCTGGGGTATGAAGAATTATCTTTAGTTGAACCGCTTGCCATTGGCGCACATGGTATACGGCGTGCAGGCGTCAAGCCCGGCGAATTTGTTTTAGTGATTGGTGCCGGGCCCATTGGTTTGGGATCGATGGAGTTTGCACGTATCGCCGGCGCAAATGTTATTGCTTTGGATATTAATGAACATCGTTTGAATTTCTGCAAATCGCACCTCCAGGTTGCGCATACTATCAAAGCCAATGATGCCGATGTAATGGAACAATTGCTGACTATCACCAATGGCGATATGCCAACTGTTGTTATTGATGCAACAGGAAATCAAAGGGCCATAAATAATGCCCTTAACTATCTGGCGCATGGCGGCAGGTATGTTTTAATCGGCCTGCAAAAAGGCGATCTGATCTTTAATCACCCGGAGTTTCATAAAAGAGAAACCACTTTAATGAGCAGCCGTAATGCAACCAGGCAAGATTTTGAGCATGTAATGGCCTGCATGAAAAATGGCCTGGTAAAACCGGCTACTTACATCACAACCCGTGTGAAGTTTGATGAGATAAAAGACAACTTTGCCACCTGGCTTGATCCGGCAAAAAACATTATAAAGGTATCAGTGGAGAATATATAACTTCATCAGCTTGGCTTCTCAGCAAAATATATTAGATATAAAAAAAGGCAAGGTATTATCCTTCGGAGAAGTGCTGCTAAGGATTTGCCCTGATGTAAATGGCGAGTGGTTACAAAACAATACTTTACCCTTTTATGTCGGCGGTGCGGAGGCCAATGTAGCTGCAGCATTAGCGCTCTGGAATGTGCGCTGCTCTTACCTTTCCTGCGTACCGGATAACATGATGGGCAGGCAGGTAACACATTTTCTTCAGCAAAGCAATATTGACACGACACCCATGTTGATTAGCGGCGAAAAAATAGGCTTATACTTTTTACCGCAGGGCAGCGATCTTAGAAATGTATCCGTAATTTATGACCGGCTGAACTCTTCATTTTCTCAATTACAACCCGGTATAATTGATTGGGATAAGGTATTAGAAAACACATCATGGTTACATTTTTCTGCCATTTGCCCGGCCATCAACCCTAACGTCGCCGCAGTTTGTAAAGAAGCTGTGGAAGCGGCTTCCGGTAAAAATATTGTCATATCTATTGATTTAAATTACAGGGCCAAACTTTGGCAATATGGTAAGCAGCCCCATGAGGTGATGCCCGAAATCGTGCAACATTGTGATGTGGTTATGGGTAACATTTGGGCTGCCGAAGAAATGTTACGTGTTCCTGTAAATAATTTTAATAACAACAGTAAAAAGGAAGATTATATCGAACAGGCTTTGCAGAGCAGCAGGCACATTCTACAAAAGTTTCCGAAGGTGAAAATTGTTGCCAACACATTCCGGTTCGACATTGATAATGGTATTAATTATTACACAACGTTATATGCGGGCAATAATATGTATTGTTCACCTGACTATCATATTGAAAAGATTATTGATAAAGTCGGCAGCGGCGATTGTTTTATGGCCGGGCTGATATACGGTTTCTACAATAATTTATCGCCTCAAAATATCCTAAACTTTGCCACCTGTGCCGCCGTAAAAAAGTTACATGTCAGGGGAGATTTTACAAATGTCTCTGTTGAGAATATTATCACATCAATGAAAAATAATGAAGACTAAAGAACAAATTCTTGAAGCCATTATAAAGCAAGGCATGCTGCCTTTATTTTATCATGATACTAAAACAACAAGCATTGAAACGGTTAGAACATTGTACAGGGCCGGGGTACGTGTTATTGAATATACCAATCGTGGTAGCCAGGCATTTGAAAATTTCAAAGCTATAAAAAGTATAATGGGTGATGAAATGCCTGATTTGTCATTGGGTATAGGAACAATAAAACAGGCGAAAGATGCGCTATCTTTTATCGAAGCCGGTGCGGATTTTTTGGTATCGCCGATCGTAAAAGCGGAGGTAGGTGAAGCGGTTAACAAAGCCAACCTGTTATGGATTCCCGGCTGTATGACGCCGACAGAAATTGATGTGGCCCAATATCATAAAGCGCTGCTGATAAAATTATTTCCTGCTAATATTCTCGGGCCAGGTTATGTAAGTGCCATTAAAGAATTATTTCCTGGTCAATTATTTATGCCAACCGGGGGTGTAGAACTCGATCATGATAACCTGCAGCAATGGTTTTCATCAGGTGTAGGCGCTGTTGGTTTTGGCAGTAAACTTATCACAAAAGATATTTTGAAGAATGAGTCTTACGAAGAATTATATAATCTTACCATAAAAGCTTTGCAGATGATCGCCGCCGCAAGAGAATCCATTACTATCAACTTATAATATTTTATTGTATGAATCTTTCCCGGGATAATCTCATACATATATCAGCCTCAAAGGTTGATAAGCCCGGAGCTGGTATGTTATCACTTCCGGAAAAAGTATTACAATTTGGTACCGGTGTTTTATTGCGTGGTCTGCCGGATTATTTTATAGACAAGGCCAATAGCCAGGGCGTTTTTAATGGAAGAGTTGTTGTTATAAAATCAACGGCTGGCGGCGATGCAAATGCCTTTGATGAGCAGGATGGTTTATATACGCTTTGCATTCGCGGTATTAGCGATGGTAATAAAGTTGAGGAGACTATTATTTGTTCTTCCATAAGCAGGGTGTTATCGGCCAAAGAGCAATGGGCTGACGTTTTGCGCTGTGCCCATAATCCTGAGATTAATATTATTATTTCCAATACAACTGAAGTCGGCATTCAGCTTACAAAAGAATCTATTTTTCAAGCACCACCTGTGTCGTTTCCGGCAAAGCTTTTAGCATTTCTCTACGAACGCTATAAAGCC
>JANLXV010000095.1:0-7362 GCA_031365305.1 Chitinophagaceae bacterium | reverse complement strand
TGTCGAGCCCGGCAACAATTGGCACTATACCAAAAGTTAGTCTCAGCAAATTAAAAGTTGACTTAATAGATGGATTGAAGTTTGTTGTTTCCATTTTTAATTTTAAGTATTTTGATAAGTGCATTTCAAGTTGTCGCCGGTTGGTGCGTAGATCAACCAGGGCAGCCCATCACCAGCATGGCGATGCGACAATTTGGAATGCACCCATTTTGATTGATACTATTATAGAGCAGGCGGGGAATGAAAAGGTTACAAAAAATAATTTTTCCGATATTTCATGTTGTTTTCATTTTGATGTGGTTAAGCTTATTTAAAACTTTTGAGTTTAACTTACCAACAATATAATAATCATGCAAGTAAAAATTTTTAAAGATTACCAGCATTTATCGGAAGCGGCTTCTAATGTAATGATTGATACGATTAAGCAAAACCCGCATGCCGTACTCTGTTTAGCCTCCGGCGATACTCCACGCCTCACCTGCAGATTATTTGTGGAGAAAATAACAGAAGATAATGTAGACCTCAGCAAGGTAACTTTCATTGGGCTTGACGAATGGGTTGGCATCCCTGTTGAAAACGAGGGGAGCTGTCATTATTTTTTTCAACATGAATTATTTCAACAGCTTGCATTACAACAGAGGCAGATACATTTGTTTGATGCCTTATCAAATAACCTGGCGAATCAATGTGCCAGGATGGATAATATCATTCGTGAAAAAGGTGGAATTGACCTTATGGTAGTTGGTATTGGTATGAATGGTCATATTGGCTTTAATGAACCAGGTGTATCCTTTGATAATTATTCTCATGTAATTGATCTGGATGAAACTACAATAAGTGTTGGGCAGAAATATTTTAGCGCTGCAGCCATCCTGCACAAAGGCATTACAATTGGCCTAAAACATCTTACCGAATCAAAAGAAGTCATCTTACTGGCTAATGGCGCAAAGAAAGCTGAGGTTATAAAAAGTACAGTTGAAGGGGTGCTAACCAATGCTTTCCCGGCCAGCATCATGCAAACACATACTAATGGCATTGTGATGATTGATGAAGAAGCGGCACAAAGCCTCACGCCCAACCCCCTTTCAGGTGATGAGGCACCTAAATAAAAATTTACCGGTGATATTTTAGATTCTTTCCATGAAACTCAGCGAAGCCAACAAATTAAGACTATTATATTTCCTGGTGTTCTGTTGCACGGCAGCCTGGTTGCCTATTTTCGCAGACTATTGTAAAGCCAGGGGCTTAAGCGGTATTAAGACGGGCATCATATTAAGTGTTACACCTGTTATGATGTTTTTGGTGCAGCCTTTTTATGGTATGCTGGCCGATAAATTCGGGTATAAAAAAACATTATTATTATCATCAATACTGGCGGCTGCCTGTTATGTTTTTTATCTTTTTGAAGGCGGCTTTACCTACCTGTTTTTGATCACCATATTTATGGCCGTTTTTTATAATACTATCCAGCCGGTATTAGACAGTCTCTCATTACGATTAGTACAAAATGATCCTGCTTTCTCCTATGGCACTTTACGGATTGCCGGCGCTGCAGGTTGGGCTTTTACAGGCATCATTACCGGGCAGTTGATTGATGCTGTTAATACAACAGTCATCTTCGCCATATCGGCTATAAGTATGCTGCTTACGTTTATTTTCGCCTTTACACTTCAGCCGGATCAAGAGCGTGTAGTGGTTGTTTCTGATCAGTCTTTTAAAAATGTAAGAAATGTATTCGGCAATAAAGTGTTGCTTTTTTTGCTGTTTTGCGTATTCCTGATTTCGGCTGGCGCCACAACGATATGGAACTTCTATTCTATGTATATGAAGGAGAATGGGGCTTCAGCCTCATTGGTAGGCTATGGTATTTCGTTCCAGGGCTTGTGCGAACTGCCTTTATTTTATTTTTCTGCAAAGATTATTGCAAGGCTTGGTATTAGAACTACTTTGCTCATTACAGTTTTTGCTACTGCATTACGCTTGTTTTTATATAGCATCGTAAAGAACCCGCAGGCTGCTATCGCTATTGAATTATTGCACGGTATTTCATGGTCGTTATTTTGGGTGGTGTGTGTGGAATGTGTGAACAGGCTTGTACAGGACAACTGGCGGGTTACAGGCCAATCGCTGTTGTATGCTGCGTATTATGGCGCCGGTGCTATTGCAGGAAATTTTTGGACAGGTTATTTGTATGATACAAAGATGAAGATCGCTGACATCTTCCTGTTGAACGCAGGCATAGTTTCATTTGTGGGGTTACTTATATTTATTTTCATGAAGAACAAAAAAGAAATGCAATTGCAAACGCAATGATAAAAACGGCTTTAGATGCGCTCACGTAAAGCCATAAAGTAAGCCAGAAGTAAAAGCTGTAAAATATATTTTTAGTGACTTTGCTCCTTTTAATCTTTTTGTGAAAATTTTACACTGCTTCCATTTCATTAACGCCTTCTCTCATTCTTTCAATATACCAGTCTATAAATTTTACAACATCAATTTCTATCGGCGCATAAGGCCCGGGCTGGTAATGGCTGCTTTCAATGCCCTTAAAATTATTTTCGCATAATGCCCAATCCTGTTCACCGGTAATCTTCCAAAACTCTGTTAAACGTTCCAGGCTATAATCAACACTTTCATTGGCATCTTTATCTACAAGCCAGGCCAGGTCAATGTATGTAAGTGATGGAGATACAGCGGTCAGCCGCATAGTCCACATATAATCACTAACAGCGTCCATCCAAAAATTAGGATATACTACCAATCCTACAACACCGGCATCAAAATCTGTATGATCTCCCATAGGTTTGGCTACGGCTTTACCATCCACGCTATAACTCAATACGCCCGGGCGCAGCGGGTAACGAACTGCAAAATGAAATGAATCATTTTCAAAATTTACAGGGTCAGTAGCCAGGCCTTTTTGCTGCCAGCCAACTTTACGAACAGCTAATTCATCATCTGCCGACTCCCGGAGGTTAGCGCCGATAACAGCGCTGCAATACTCAGGATGTGCAGGGCCGCAATGATAGCATTCCCGAAAGTTTTCAGCCACCAGTTTCCAGTTGGTACGAAGCGCATATCTTTTGGTGTAAGCTACTTTTGCATTGTCAACATGATAGGGTTTTAAAAAAGATGTATAATCATCAATTACTTTTTCAAATTCAGGCGGATCATCTGATAAGGAAATAAATATTAAACCTTCTACAACCCTTGCCTGTACAGGGTGTAAGCCAAACAATGACCGGTCAAAATCATCGGGCATAAGGCGTGATTTTAATAAGGCTCCATCTTTATCATACACCCATTGATGATAGGGACAGATAAGCTTTGGCGCATTGCCTTTTTCCTGCAAACAGAGCAGCGACCCACGGTGCCTGCACGTGTTGTAATGCGCATATACTTCTCCTTTATTGCCACGAATAATAATGATAGAATCTTTATGCGCCTGGTAAGTAAAAAAATCGCCGGGTTTTGGGATGGAAGCTGTTGTGCCGGCGAAGAGCCAATACTTTTTCCAGATGTGTTCCCATTCCTGCTCAAAAATATTTTCATCAGTATAAAAAGCCTGCTCCAGGCTAAGGCCGGTGCGGTAGCGCTCCAGCAAATGTTCAAGCATTGTAGTCATATAGCATAATTATCTGCTCTATAAATTTACAAAGAAAGTGGTTGCCCGGTACAGGCTGTTACTTAGGATAATTCTGCACGTTCAGGCCTAAAATAATATCCCTTGTAGCCGTTTGCACACCATTTTTACTTTCGACTTTTAAGAGTCCACTGCCACCTGCAGGCTTGTTGCTTTTATTGTCTGCAGGCAATAGCGGATCATCTGCAAATTCAAATTCATCAATCCAGTATTCGTTTTTATCTGGTTCTTTTATGATGATATGAATATGTTGGGGAATGTTACGGTTTGGGTAAGATGCCGGCCTGAGTGTATAAAATTTATATGCGCCTTTACTGTTTGTTTTCATCCATCCCCTGATGTAGCCATGCCGTTTACCCCAACCTTTTTCATTGCCTTTTGTAGCATATAATCCCTTTTGATCGGTATGATAAATATAGATCACCACATCTTTAACAGGTGTTTTACCATCAGCCTTATAAACAATTCCACTAACCTGCAGCCTTGGGCCGGGTTCGTTGTAATCAGGCAGGGTAAGTATAAATGTAAGCTCATTAAAAGGCTTTGGGCTTTCATAAATAGCTTCACAACCCTCGCAATCGCCGCCTACTTTTTGTGTTGAATTTTTTTGGCCGTTTCGTTTATCCTGAGCACAGCCGGTAAAAGCTATAATAATAGAGGAAATGATCAGTACGGAAGATTTCATACTCATGGTTTTTATAAAACAAGATTATTGAATAGTTCCTGATACAGTATAACAATTACATCAAATGCTAATTATCCTTGATAAAAATTGGAGGCCTGCGCTTCCTTTCGTAAAGTAAATTGCCCCTTTCATGTAACAATTAATTACTTATTGATTTTGTAGATTTAGTTCGCAAATGAACCGGCGGCATACCATAGAACGTTACAAGCTGCACCATATCCTGGTTTGGGCATTGGTATTTGGTGTGTGGTACTTTTTACGCTACCAGGATTATTCTACGGTTGGCAAAGCGCTGACAGTAACACTAATAAAAACCGTTGACCTCGCCACCATGATTTATGTGGCCAATTATATTCTTGTGCCGCGGTTTTTATTTGGAAAGAGATACCTGCTTTTCGCAGTCCTGTTTATTGCAATGATCCTCCTAAGTAGTGTAGCAAAGATGTACATCATAGGCACTTTGCTGAACAACCCGGCCTTACTTAATATTTCTGCTAATATAAAAAGTAGGATATACGATAATGTTATTCCACATTTCTTTTTAGTAACAGCAGGTGTAGCCATAAAATTATTAATTGACTACCTACGCCTGCAAAATAAACTGATTGAAGTGGCTAAAGAAAAAGCCGAAGCTGAATTAAATTTTTTAAAGTCACAGATCAACCCGCACTTCCTGTTTAACTCTTTAAACGCTGTTTATTTTCTTATAGATAAAAAAAATATAGCAGCAAGAAATGCCTTGCATAAGTTTTCTGAAATGCTGCGTTACCAGCTTTATGAATGCAATGGTGAAACGATACCCATTGAAAAAGAATTGAATTTTTTACAGGATTATGTGGATATGCAAAAGTTACGGCTGAATGCTAACACCAATGTTCAATTTAATTACAGCAGCGATGTTAAAAACTTTTCCATACAGCCTTTATTGCTCATGTGTTTTGTTGAAAATTCTTTTAAGCATCTGTCGCATTATACTCATGGAAAGCAAAATCAAATTACCATTGATGTTACAAAGCAAAACGGACAAATGCAGTTTTTAGTTTATAACACGGTGGATGAGGAAAAGCCGGTAGTAAAGGGTCATGAAGGTATAGGATTGATTAATGTAAAGAAACGATTAGCATTGCTTTATCCCGGTGAACACGAACTTAGCATCACACAACAGGATAACTCTTTTAAAGTAGATTTAAAATTAGCAATCAATTAAAACACATGGCTATTAAATGTATCATAATAGATGATGAGCCTCTTGCCAGGAAAGGGTTGCGTGAATATATACAGGATGTTGAATTTCTTAGTTTTTGTGCTGAATTTGATGATCCTTTGCAGGCATCTGCAATGTTAAGTGAAGACAATATTCAACTCTTGTTCCTGGATATTCAAATGCCTAAGCTTACTGGCATACAATTTTTAAGATCGTTGATTAAAGCGCCACCTGTAATTTTTACAACGGCTTATCCGCAACATGCTCTGGAAGGCTTTGAATTGAATGCGCTGGATTATCTTGTTAAGCCAATTTCTTTTGAACGGTTTTTAAAAGCGGCAAACAAGGCAAAAGAATTTTATGAGGTGCGCCAGCAAAACATGCTACAGCAAGGCGGCGTACCGGATCATTTTTTTATTAAGTCGGATAATAAACTGGTTAAGATTTTATTTGCTGATATCCTCTTTATTGAAGCCTTACAGAATTATGTGGTTGTGCATACAGCTTCAAAAAAATATATTACCTACCTCACTTTTCATGCTGTACAGGATTACCTGCCTGCTCATCTTTTTTTAAAAACGCATAAATCTTATATCATTGCTATATCAAAAATTGACAGCATTGAAGGTTCTGATCTTCGTATAGGAACGCATTACATTCCTGTAAGCCGCAATTTAAAAGATGAAGTAATGGCTAAACTTTTGGGTGACCGGTTTTTGAAGAGATAGTTTGTAGTTTTCGCGATGCCTGCGTTGATAATTTTAACCTTTACCTCGTTGCTTTCCGGCTTTAATTGTCTCAATGAATAAGAGGATTACAAATCCAATGATATAACAAATGATATCTGCCCAATCAAATGAATGCCCTAAGATCAAACCCGCTAACCCTGACTTTTGTAAACCTAAAAAATTGATGAACTGAAAGTATTGAAGCGTTTCTATAACGCAGGCGAATATTAAAACCGCCAAAGCGATTGTAACAGATGAACCTTTTATAAATGTTTTACAAAAACAAAATAAAAGTATAACCACCAGCACATCGCCAATATAAGGTCGGATTATCCTGTCGTGAAATAAAGCAGCAATTATTATTTCAATGGCAATCAGCACTACTGTAAGCAACAAATATTTTCTATTGAAGATTAGCATAGGTGTTGGATGATAGTGTAATCGGGCTTACCAATTGGCGGGTAAACATCGCAAGGATGCTACTGCGCTTTGTCGTTTCCGGCAGAAGGAAAATTTTTTTTCTTTTGAGTAGTGTCTCCAGTTTTGTTTTTATCTCTTAACAGATCAAGCACATCATCCATCTTAAGTTGAAGCCGCATAATTTCTGCCTGGGCTTTTAAATTTATCTGGTACTCAATATCAGCTCTTATCCTGTCCCTGTCTGCCAGGGCCTTCTGGCTGGTTAAAACAAGTATGGTTAAAAGAAAGGAGGTAAGGGTTATGATAAAACCGAGTACAAAGAAAGTGGGCGGGTTATCATGAAAGCTTAAAGACTCTTGTTTAATATGTACAAATATCCAGGTTTGCAGGCCTATCCATCCAATTATAAATAAACTTGCAAACACCAGGAAACCACTGCTTGCTATTGACCTGGCTGTTTGTTCTGCAAAACGTTCAAGAGCAGTTCTTTTATTAACGCCAACATTTGAATTAATGTTGGTAATGCGCATGGTGTCTGCACTAAACCTTAATCTTTCGATCAGTACACTTAGCAGGGTTTTATAAAAGTCGGGATGTTTTTCTAAAAATTTAAAAAAAGTAGCCTGGTCAAGAATCATTAGCGATGTAGCCGTTAGTGCCCTGGCCGTACCTGAATGCGGGC
>JANLXV010000091.1:0-8811 GCA_031365305.1 Chitinophagaceae bacterium | reverse complement strand
TGCTTTATTTTGCGGGCTACCGTTCGCTTTCAGTAACAGTTAGCATGTTAGCTCCTGCGTCAGTATTTGTGTATTCTGTTTATCTCTGTTTTCATCTGAAGCATGAAAAGATCATAAGGTTACTGTTTATAGGCTTTGTGGCCGGCTTTGCAATACTTGTGCTTTGGTTGTTGATGCTCAGAGGTATTCTTCCATATTCCGGCATCACCAATCACCTGCTAATTGTTCAATATACTGCGTTTATGGCTATATTTTCTATTGCCCTTGAGTTGAACATTAATAATTACATTAAAGAAAAATACAAGGCTCAAAAAGAAGCCTTAAAAAATCTTGAAGAAAAGGAAAGGTTGGTTAGCCGGCAAAATGAAATGCTGGAACAAAAAGTTGAAGAGCGAACACATGAAATAAAAGCCATGCAAAAGCAATTGATACAGCAGGAAAAGCTGGCTTCACTTGGTGACCTTACTGCAGGCATTGCACATGAAATTCAAAACCCTTTAAACTTCGTGAATAATTTTTCGGAAGTAAACAATGAGCTGATTGAAGAAGTAAAAAGTCAAAAGGAAAAATTAAAAAAAGGGGAGTTAGATGATTTGCTGAATGACATTTATCAAAATAATGAAAAGATACACCATCATGGTAAACGTGCCGATGCCATTGTAAAAGGCATGCTGCAACATTCGCAAGCCAGCAAAGGAGAAAAAATTTTAACTGACATTAACGCCCTCTCAGATGAATATTTAAGATTGAGTTTCCAGGGCTTCAGGGCAAAAGATAAAATGTTTAACTGCGACATTCAAACTCACTTCGATCAAAGCCTTGGTAAGGTCAACATCATCCCCCAGGATATAGGCAGGGTGCTTTTAAATTTATACAACAACGCTTTTTATGCTATAAATGAAAAAAAGAAAACTGCGGGTGACCATTACCAACCCACTGTTTCAGTAAGTACTTACTACTCCCTCTCCACCAGTGGAGAGGGCAGGGGCGAGGTAATTTCTGTAACAGATAACGGCAATGGCATTCCGCAAAATATTGTAGACAAAATCTTTCAACCATTCTTTACAACAAAGCCAACAGGCCAGGGAACAGGATTGGGATTGTCGTTAGCTTATGATATTGTAAAGTCACATGGTGGCGAGATAAAAGTGGAAACAAAAGAAGGAGAAGGGAGTGAGTTTGCTATTTTTTTGCCTGTGTAATGAGGAAGCTGCAGAGGCGTAGCCTCGATATATATTGTAACAACAGAATTTATTCCGTTGTGAAAAGAAAGAGAGTAAAAAAAAGAACAGTAGGTTCGGAACATATCAAATTCGCTGCAAGATATGTACCGTGCCTACGTCACTCTGTTCATAGTCGGGTTATTATACAACGGATTGAAATCCGTTGTTACAAAACGTTTCGGGCCTACGGCTCTTTAAAAGAAATATTTGTAATCATACTAATCAAACAATCACTCAATCATAGTTAAAAACAACTATCTCACGGATTCATAGCCGCCCAATACGCCTTTTTTCGACAGAACGATTTGCCAAAGCTGGTTATTGCGGGCACGGAATGAGCCGGCATAAGAAAGCAGGTAATACCGCCACATGCGGTAAAAGCGTTCGCCATAGTCGCCTTTAAGTTCATCCCAATTATTGTCAAAATTTTTAAACCATCCCATAAGCGTCTTATCGTAGTAGGCACCGAAATTATGCAGGTCTTCTATAATAAAAATATGTTCTGCTGCTGCGGCCAGTTGCTTTATAGAAGGCATAACAGCATTCGGGAAAAGGTAAGTATTGCTAAACGGATCAATAGATGTTTTTGAAAAAGGATGTCCTATAGTTTGCAGTAAAAATAAGCCGCCATCATTAAGGCAACGGGCAACGGTTTGCATGTATGTTCTATAATTTTTATAGCCTACATGCTCGGTAAATCCCATGGCCACTACATAATCAAATTTTTCATTTACATCGCGGTAATCCTGAAACCTGATCTCCACAGGCAAGCCTTTGCATACTTCTGTGCTAAAATCAAATTGCCGTTGCGATATGGTAACGCCTGTAACTTTTGCGCCGTAGCGTTCAGCAGCAAACCTGGCAAAATTTCCCCAGCCGGAGCCGATATCAAGCACCCGCTGCCCGGGTTGTATCCGCAGTTTCCTGCAAACCAAATCAAGCTTATTTTCTTCTGCCTTGTCAAGATCATCTGTGTCTTTCCAGTAACCACAGGTGTAGGCCATGCGTTTATCAAGCATGAGTTGAAAAAGCCTGTTGCCAATGTCATAAGAGCGCATAGCATTGTTCGCTGCTTTTTCTTTTGCCTGCATGTTAAACAGCTTTGAAAACAATACATCCACTGATGCCCTCCATCCTAAGCTGGCTTTTTTATAAAGGTCGGCCCGCAAGGCACGGAAAATAAATTCATCCAACTGATCACAATCCCACCAGCCATCCATGTAAGATTCTCCTAACCCCAGTGTGCCTTCACTCAGTACACGTTTGTAAAAACGGTCATTATGAATTTGAAGATCCCATGGGTTGGGGCCATTTATTTGTATGCCTGCTATGGCTAATATATCAGTTACTTTTTTTTGTAAAGTTTGTGCGCTCATTGTACTTGAAAAGAAGTTATTATTTTTAAGATTACAGTAATTTCCTGGTATTGCACAAAAAGATTCATCAACCTGTTTTTTTCTGACGTTGCGTAAAATATCAAAAAAATGAAGCCGTCATTTTTCTTAAATTTTTTTCAGGGTATAATTTTGGTGAGTAACAGAAGATGTTCAATGTTCAAATTTATAGCATTCAGCTATTCAAAATATCCTGTCTGATCTTGTATAACAGCACTCATACAAAAAGATAAAATAGTATTGAATAAAATCATGTAGCTTGAAAACACTTTTAATAATTAAATATTGATGAAGTAAGATCGCTTCATCACAAAACGTAAAAAACTATGTATTCGAAAGGCGCAAAACAAGCTGTAACAGAGCTTTTATCAATTGCAGGCGTAACCATTAATGGCAAAGCGCCCTGGGATATACAGGTTCATAATGATGATTTTTATCAAAGAGTAATATCAGGCGGCTCGCTTGCTTTGGGAGAATCGTATATGGAAAAGTGGTGGGACAGTGAGCGCCCTGATGAATTTATAGCTCATCTCTTAAGTGCAGATCTTGAGAATATCATAAAAAGGAACACAAAACTAAAAACAGACATTCTCCTCACCAAAGTTTTAAACTACCAAACACCTGCACTTGCCCGTAAAAACATACACATGCATTATGATATAGGCAACGATGTATTTGCAGCCACGCTGGATAAACGCCTGGTATACTCCTGCGCTTATTATAAAGATGCGACAACCCTTGATGAAGCGCAGGAAAATAAACTGGAGCTTGCCTGCCGCAAACTTAAGTTGGAGCCGGGTATGCATGTGCTGGATATTGGCAGCGGGTGGGGCAGCTTTTCAAAATATGCTGCAGAAAATTATGGCGTTAAGGTAACCGGTGTTGCAATTTCGGAAGAGCAGGTAAAATATGCCCGTCAGGTTTGCGAGGGATTACCGGTTGACATTAAATTTATGGATTACCGCGAGCTTGATCAGAAATTTGACCGCATCGCTTCATTCGGCATGTTTGAACATGTGGGATACAAAAATCATCGCATATACATGCAAACAGTAAACCGCTGCCTTAAAGATGATGGTCTGTTTTTATTGGAGACAATCGGAAATCCTGTTACACGAACATATATTGATGCCTGGGTAGATAAATACATTTTTCCTAAAAGTCTCATGCCTTCTATGGCGCAAATGGGTAAGGCGATTGATGACATTTTTTTGGTAGAAGACCTGCATAATTTTGCTGCTGATGATTATGATAGAATGATGATGGCCTGGCATGAAAATTTTACGAAGAACTGGCATAGTTTAAAAGATAGATACGATGAAACATTTTACCGGATGTGGACGTATTATCTTTTGTTTTGTACGGCTGGTTTTCGTGAGAAAAGAAATGTGCTATGGCAGTTCGTGCTTTCAAAAAGAAACAGGCCCGGCGCTTATATTTCAGAAAGATAGGGTGATGTTGTTATCCATATTGCTTAAGGTATGGTAAAGAAGAACAGGCTTTGAATAACTAAATAAAAACCGGCCCACTATAAAAACCTTTTAAAATAATATGAAGGCTAATGGATACTTTGCTAACATAGCCGCTTCCCATCTTCCTTTACAAAATGGATTTTCGCTGATTATGAAAATACCCATATTATTAGTGTTGTCATTGCTGTGCTTTACCAAAACAATTTCTCAAAATAATATTGTTGATAGCCTGCAACACCAGCTTGCGATAGCAAAAGACGATACGGCTAAAGTAGGGTTGTTAATAAAACTTGGCATGGCTTATCAGCACATCAAACCTGATACGGCGCTGCAATATGGTCTTAAGGCCATGCAATTATCGCAACAATTACATTTTAAAAAAGGCGAAACTGAAGCTGCCCTTTTCAATCAGTCATTGCAGCATGAAAAAATCCGACGGCAAAATGTTGACCAGGAGCAATTAAAAAGTGGGCTAAAAATATATGCACTCATTGCAATATTGATTGGTGCATTAGCCATTATTTTTTTTGTTTTTCGCAGCCAGCGGTATAAACAAAAAACTTATGCTTTAAAGAAGCAGGTAAAAACACAGTCACGTGAGTTGGCGATAGAGGCTGCTTTGGAGAGAGTGAGAGCAAGCGCTATTGCAATGAATAATAGTAAAGATGTGGGTAAGGCATCGGCTGCCATGTTTAATGAATTAGATAAAATGGGCATCACTACTTTGCGGTGCGGTGTAGCCATAGCTGAGCAACCCAAAATTTGGGAGCTATGGACGGTTACTTCCACCAATGAAGGCAGAGCGATCCAGATCATCGGCAGGATGAAAGTTTCCGTTCATCCATTGCCGCAGGGCGCCTTTGATGCCTGGGAACAAAACAAATCTTTTTATACTTATGAACTTGCGGGAGAAGATATGCTGGATTATTATAAAGCCATCTCAACGGCATCCGGTTACTCCGTTCCAACAGCGGCTATTAATATATCAAAACAGGTAGCCAGCGTATTCTTTTTTAAAGAAGGCGGCGTTTTTACTTACACATTAGAACCTCTCTCGCCGGAAACCCGCCAGGTTATACAACGGTTTACGGCTGTATTTGCCATCACTTACAGGCGCTATCTTGACCTAAAGCAGTTTGAAGAGCAAACCCGGAAAGCAGTGCGTGAAGCTTCCTTAGACAGGGTTCGTGCAGAGATAGCCAGCATGAGATCTGGAGAGGATCTGCAACGCATCACTCCACTAATGTGGCGGGAACTTAATATACTGAAAGTGCCTTTTGTGCGTTGCGGTGTAATCATTGTTGATGAGTTGCTGAATAAAGTTCGGTTATATTTATCGGCTCCCGATGGCCGTCCTCTTGGTGTTTTAAATCTGCCGGTTGATGACAATGAATTAACCCGTAAGGCAGTTGAACATTGGCAGAAGAAAACAGTTTACTTCACACATTCTGACAAGGAACAATTTTTAAATTGGATGCAAGCCATGATTGATCGTGGGCAGATCCTTAACAGGGAAGCCTACCAGGGGGAAACAACCCCACCTGAATCATTGGATATGTATTTTGTGCCTTTTACCCAGGGAATGCTTTACGTAAGCTATACTGCTCCACTTACAGAAGAGGAAATTCAATTGGTAAAATCTCTTGCAGAATCGTTTGCAATTGCCTATGCCCGTTATGAGGATTTTAAAAAATTGGAAGAAGCCAAAAACAAAATGGAAGTAACGTTAAGCGAACTAAAGGCGGCACAAACCCAACTCATTCAATCGGAAAAAATGGCTTCACTTGGCGAGCTTACCGTGGGCATTGCGCATGAGATAGAAAATCCCTTAAATTTTGTAAACAATTTTGCAGAAGTGAGTACTGAATTATTGGATGAGATGATTACCGAGCTGGAAAACAATAATAAAGCAGAGGGTATCGCAATTGCAGAAGGATTAAAACAAAATCTAAAAAAAATATTGCAGCATGGCAAACGGGCAGATGATATTGTAAAAGGCATGTTGCAGCATGGCCGCAGCAGCAATGCAGTTACAGAACCCACAGATATTAATAAATTGGCTGATGAATATTTACACCTCGCCTATCAGGGCTTAAGGGCTAAAGACAAGTCATTCCAGGCCACATTAAAAACTGATTATGATGAAAACATAGGCAGCATCAATATTATTCCGCAGGATATGGGGAGAGCCATCCTGAATTTAATTACCAATGCATTTTATGCAGTAACGGAAAAAAAGAATAGTCTCCAAAGCAGTTCGGCACAAGATGGTTCAGCAGGGCAACCTTATGAACCTATTGTTTCGCTTAGTACAAAACTGCTTAATACTTCTCCCGAAAATGATCGTAAATCCGGTAGCCATTGGGTTGAAATAAAAGTTGCCGACAATGGTGATGGCGTTCCTAAAAAAATATTAGATAAAATTTTTCAACCATTTTTTACCACCAAACCCTCCGGGCAGGGAACAGGCTTAGGGTTATCGCTGAGTTATGATATTGTAAAAGCAAGAGGCGGGGAAATAAAAGTGGAAACAAAAGAAAGCGAGGGTTCAGTATTTAGCATTCAATTGCCAATAGTCTGATGCCAGGGATTGATGTAATATTTGAATCCAACTAATACCATAAATCCCCAAAATCCCAGTTCAGACAAATTGCTTATAAATTATAGTTCAGGCAAATTGATTATTTTTATAGGGAACAGATTGTTCAGCAAGTGTACCCGTACAAAATAAGGAGGTTATACTCCCATTTATAATAATCCGTACCGCTTTACCAATGCATTGGTAAAGAATTACGATCTTCTATATATAAACGCAGACCTCTTACCACCTGACCTAAAACAATTTGTCATGATGATAAAACTGTGTTTATTGATATTGTTTTTTTTGCCGGTATGTGTGCAGGCCCAGCAAATAACCATAGGGGGTAATGTAAAATCTGCATCCGGCCTGCCGCTTGATGGTGTAAGTATTCTTGTAAAAGGAACTACGTCAGGCACACTAACCGATTCAACGGGTAACTTTTCTCTTTCAATTTCAAAAGAAATACCCTTTAAATTATTAGTATCCTATGTTGGTTTTTTACCAGCGGAAATTGATGTAACAATGCCATCAAAAAAAATTAATGTTACCCTGCAGGAATCAAATACGCTTGGTGAAATTGTGGTGTATGCTGCTTCAAAAGTTGAAGAGCGTATCCTGGAAGCGCCGGTTACAATTGAAAAAATAGACCAGAAAGAACTTAGAAGTTCCCCCGCTTTTGATGCATACAGCACCGTAAATAATTTAAAAGGCGTGCAGGCTAATACAGGCAGTTTAACTTTTACTTCTGTAAATACACGTGGCTTTGCAGACATGCAAAACTTTCGCTTTGTACAACTTATTGATGGCATGGACGCTAACACACCTGGCTTAGGTTACCCGATTGGCGGTGCTTCGGGGCCCGCTGATATTGATATTGCAAGCATAGAGTTAGTGCCTGGTGCAAGTTCTGCATTATATGGCGCCAATACATTTAATGGCTTATTAACCATCAATACAAAAAACCCTTTTAAATACCCGGGGCTTAGTGCCTATGTAAAAACGGGCATTACCCGCCAGCATGCTGGCGGCACACATCCCATAAACGAGGTAGGCATTAGGTATGCAAAAGCTTTCAATAAAAAATTTGCTTTTAAGGTTAATGCAGGCTTTATGAGCGCTACAGACTGGACTGCAGATGACCAAAGCTTTTATATTAATATCACACGTGCTGCCAACCCTGCGCCCTTTCTAAACCGGCTAAGGAATGACCCTAATTTTGATGCCGTAAGCGTGTATGGTGATGAAGTGGTGGCTCCCGTGCGGTTAACAGGTGCCGCTACCACAACGCCTGTAAACAGAACAGGCCTAAAAGAAAAAGACATTGTTGACTATAGCGTAACAATGGTTAAAGCCAATGCGTCATTTCATTACAAAATAACGAATAACATTGAAGCATCTTATGGCTATACTTATATTATTAATGATGCCATCCTGCGCCACACTACTACTTATCCGCTTAAAAAATTTTCGCAACAGTTTCATCGGCTCGAATTGAAAGGACATAACTGGAATGTGAAAGCTTTTAATTCAAGAGAGAATGTTGGCGATAGTTATATCATGCTTGCTACAGGCTCTTTTATTGAGCAGCACAGAAAAACAAATGCGGCCTGGGGGGCTGATTATGGTGTGGCATTTAGAGGAGAAATAACCGGCATAGCTGCAGGCAACCATGACCTGGCACGAAGTTATGCGGATCGGGATTTGATCCCGATTGGCAGCGATTCTTTTAATACACTCAGAAAGATAAGTTTAGCCAGCACCAACATTGCTAAAGGCGGATCTAAGCTGGATGATAATTCACATCTGGCAAGTGTTGAGGCAAATTATACTTTTACGTCCATTGCAAACATAACTGATCTGCAGGTTGGCGGTGCTTTCCGGCGTTACGTTCTAAATTCAAATGGGCACCTGTTTAACGATGGGCCGCTTGGCTTCAATGCGCCAATCCCTTATAACGAATACGGGTTCTATGCCCAGGCAGGTAAGAAATTTTTTCATGAGCGTATAAACGTGCGTGGGTCATTACGGTATGATAAAAATGAAAATTTTAAGTACAGCTTCACCCCACGCATTTCTCTTGTGGCATCTTTAGATAAAGAAAAGAATCAGAATTTAAGAGCATCCTATCAAACCGGGTTTAG
>JANLXV010000057.1:0-2978 GCA_031365305.1 Chitinophagaceae bacterium | reverse complement strand
CCCGTGAACAAAATATCTTTTTTAAAAGTGCTTATGCTGATGTAAACGGCATTAAAATGTATTATGAAATTCTTGGTGCAGGCAAGCCTTTAGTTCTCATTCATGGGGGCGGCTCAACTATACAGACTACGTTTGGCAGGATATTACCGGCCCTCGCTAAAACACACATGGTAATTGCTGTGGAACTGCAGGCACATGGCCATACAGGCGACAGAAATGCACCCGAAAGTTTTAAGCAAGATGCTGATGATGTGGCTGCATTATTACAACAGCTTGATATTGACAGGGCAGATATTTTTGGCTTTAGCAACGGCGGGCAAACAGCTATGCAGTTAGCTATAAGCCACCCGGAAAAGGTAAGCAGGTTAATTATCGCTTCAGCGTTTTATAAGAAAGACGGCGTACCTGCGGCGTTTTGGGATGCAATGGCTAAAGCGACTTTCAGCGATATGCCGCAGCCTTACAAAGATGGATTTTTAAAGGTGAATAATGACACAGCGGCATTGCTTAATATGTTTAATAAAGATGCTCACCGGATGCAAACATTTACCGATTGGAGTGATGATGATTTGAAATCCATCTCCGCTCCCACCCTTGTGATCTCAGGTGATGCAGACCTGGCTTTCCCGGAACACAGTGTAGCCATGTGCCGGTTAATTTCAAATTGCCGCTTAGCCATTATTCCCGGCGGGCATGGAACCTATCTTGGTGAAATAACAACACTAACCAATGGCAAATGGATACAGGATTATGTAACGCTATTGATTGAACAATTTTTGGATGATTAAATGTGCGGATGAGTAATAAAGATTTCCGGAATTTATCTCTGGTACGGCTTGTTTCAATAACAGTTTAACTTAGTTTACGCTTTATATGTCGTAACAAAAGGATAGCAGGTTGGGTTGTATAACTAAGGAGAATTTTCACTTAATCAAGCAAATCTTTTGTATGCCCTGATTCATACCCTGCCTTGTAATAATTCCGGAAATATTCATCAGCAGATATAGCACCGCTGCCTTTAATTACAAACACAATAAGTAATACCAACACTAATATTGAAAGCATGAGTTCAATAGTATTATTTGCCATCCCCTGCTTTGCATTCACGAAAAATACAGCACCAATCAGTATGGGAATTTGAATTACTGAGATCCATCTTGTAAAAAGCCCCACGATAATTAAAAACCCTCCCAGAAGATTCAGGTAGGTAATGATTAAGGCCACTGCCTGTGCATTATTATCCATCAGGCCTATGCCGGTAGCCTTTACCATTTCCTGCAGGTTTGATGAGTCCTGAAGAAATGAAATGCCTTTCCAAAAAAGTATTAAACCAAGTGCTATTCTAAATAGTGTAAGCCATTTGGGCTGGCGGGATTCATTTTTTTCTAAGGCTGATTCTAAGTTCATGGCTGGAGTATTTTAAATTGAAACTTATTTATGAATCAAGGATCTATAACAAAATTAAAATAATGGCTAACCATTTCCAAAAGGTAATATACAAGTTAACCTGTATTCAATTGCGAGGCTTTTATAAATTATATTCAATATGTAATATCATAAACACGTAGAAAAAAAATAGGTTAGATTTTATGTCCAATTTTATCGGGCTCATTTGTTATTGTTTAAATAACATTTATTACTAACAATTTAATACTTAACAAAATGGACGAGTACATTTTAATTTTCAGACATGAAGACGGTTCTAAAATAGCTTCGCCGGAACAAATGCAGGTATGGATGAAACAAACCATGGACTGGATTGGTAGCATTGCTGCACAAAATAAATTCAGCAGCGGTACAGGCTTACCTTTTGAAAATGCCAGGGTTGTTAGATCTAATAATGTTGTCACCAACGGGCCTTTTGGCGATATTAAAGAAACCATTGGAGGGTTTATAATTGTAAAAGCAGACTCTATTGATGAGGCTGTTGAATTTGCAAAGGGCTCACCTGTATTACAGGGAGAAGGCAACAGTGTTGAAGTAAGAAAAATTGCCAAAGACGATGGCGTTCACTAAAAGCTATAAAGCCTCTGTACATTTATAGGGGCTTTATTTTTTATGCAGCAACAGGAATTAATACCACATTTGTTCAGAACAGAATTCAGGAAAATCACGGCGGTGCTTTGTAAATTCCTGGGCATTGAATACATGCAGGTTGCAGAAGATATTGCCAGTGAAACTTTCCTGTCAGCTTTGGAAGTATGGCCTTTCAAAGGTATTCCTCAAAATCCTGAAGCCTGGTTATATACTGTGGCAAAAAATAAAGCTAAAAACTATATTAATCGTCATAACATTTTTACCGGAAAAATATTGGCACAGGTAACCCGTCAATCCCCTTTAACTGAAGAACCTGAGATTGATCTCTCTGATAAAAACAGTAAAGACAGCCAACTCCAAATGTTATTTGCGCTTTGCCATCCATCAATATCACCAGAAGCCCAGGTTGGTTTATCGTTGCGCATACTTTGTGGTTTTGGTATTGATGAAATTGCAACAGCTTTTTTAACCAATAAAGAAACGATTAACAAGAGGTTGTTCAGAGCAAAGGAAAAGTTGTGCCTCGGTAAAGTAGTCATTGAATTTCCCGGTAGTACGCAAATCAATGAGCGCCTGCAAACAGTGCTTACAACATTATATCTGCTTTTTAGCGAAGGATATTATTCTGAAAGCAATGATAACGTGTTGCGTGAAGATCTTTGTTTAGAAGCTATGCGTCTCACAAAAATGCTCCTTGAAAATAATACCACTAATTTGCCTGAAGTAAATGCGCTCATGGCTTTGATGTGTTTTCATGCTTCCCGGTTTAAGGCACGTAAAAATGAATATGGGGAGATGATTTTGTACAATGCGCAGGATGATGCCATGTGGGATAAAGAACTCATTGCAAAAGGCATTTATTTTTTTCACCAGGCTTCACAGGGCGATAAGCTCTCAAAATATCATCTTGAAGCTGGTATAGCCTACTGGCATACCATTAA
>JANLXV010000041.1:0-2275 GCA_031365305.1 Chitinophagaceae bacterium | reverse complement strand
GTTACGAAGTAGTGTTCAAAATCAAATGCGAAATACTGAATAGCAAATGTAAAGCCGTTCCGGTGTGTCGGGGGTCTGTGAAGAGATTAAATGAAGATGTCTGCTGAATAAATCTTTCTTCAACTAATAAGGAAATAAAATTGACAGGCAAGGCACCCGGGTGGTCAATTTTAAAATCATGTGCTATACCTGATTTTAGAGAAACGATATAGGTATGGTCTTCCTTATTAAAATTGTGTTTATACTCTTCCTTGTTCAACTCAAAGGCAGAGGCCATGAAGCCGATAAAGATTAAGAGTAATAACGGATATTTAAGGAATGGTTTCAATGTTGCAAATATAGGACGGCTAATTATGATAAAGATTTACATGTAGTTACTTTAACAATTAAACCTTTGTAGCAGAAGCTTTGAAAATGTCTAAAAACAATTTCACCTAATTCACTTTGTGCAGATTCAGTGATACCTATTAATGTTTGTTGGTTATCCAAAAGTTTTAACCAGGTATGTTCTTTTGAGTATTTGTAATCTGATGGGAATCGCATTGGTTTATTTTTAAAGTTTAAAAACCTTTTCGTAACATTTCGGCATATTCATTTGGCAATGGACTATCCTCTACTGCTTTTGCTGCCTCTTCTACATCGTATTCAAATCTTATAAATTCAACCTGTACGGCATCTTTATTTGTGATTGAGCTTTCTGCATTAATAGTTAGTATTACATAGCAACCTTTAGGGTTATTATCTTTTGGTTTACCTACTGATCCGATATTAATTGCATGACGGTAATGTGTATTCTCTGTTGATTCTGTTGGCAATATTCTATGATAAGGTTTGTGTGTATGCCCGAAACACATTATGTCTGCATCTGCCTGTTCCATTATTCTTAACAAGCTTTTTTCATCTCTGTCTTCAAATAAGTATTCATTAATTTTTCTTGGGCTGCCATGTACTAATAATAAATTCAACTTATCATTATTCAATTGGAACTCCACTTTGATATGCGCCGGTAATGTTCTTAGATATTTTCTTTCATCTGGCTTTACTATTGAGTTGGTATAGGATATTGAAATTTTACCCATGTCTTTTTCATGTTCTTCTTTGTATGCACAACCGCAATCATCACTCATTAAACCAATGCCCTGATCATAGTTTCCTGCAATTGTTGGTATGCCTCTTTTTCTTATTTCATTTATTACTTCGTTCGACCAAATATTATAACCTACTAAATCGCCCAGGCAATAAATAGCATCTGGCTTTTGTTCTTCAATGTTTTTTAAACAGGCTTCTAAAGCCGGAAGATTGGCGTGAATATCACTGAACAGGGCTATTCTCATTTTGATTGCTTTTATAGCGAAGAATTTTAAATACCGGTATAGCGAAAGCTGCACCTGCAATTGGTGCTGCTATATAAACCCAAAGATGTTCTAAATGACCTGAAGCAATTGCCGGGGAAATGGATCTTGCAGGGTTCATACTTGCTCCGCAAATAGGACCTGCAAACATTGCTTCTAATAAAACTGTTGAACCGATTGCAAGACCTGCAAACATTCCCTGCTCTTTACTTCCTGTTGCAACATTAATAATTACGAGCATTAAAAAGAAAGTAAGAATAAACTCTAAAATAAATGATTGCATTTCTGTACCTGCCGGAAGTGTTGCACCTAATGTTTCGTTGGAAGGGAATAAATATCTAAGCACTGCACTTGCTGATAATGCTCCGATTAACTGGCTTATGATGTAAGGAAAAACTTGTTTTAAGGGAAATCGTTTTGCAATGGTAAAAGCAAAGGTTACAGCTGGGTTCATGTGTACCCCGGATATATTACCTAATGAATAAATCATTGCCATTACAATTAAACCAAAAGTTATTGCAACACCTACATGAGTAACCGCACCACCTGATTGTTGGTCAATAACAATTGCACCAGTGCCACAAAAGACAAGTGCAAAAGTTCCTAATAGTTCGGCTATATATTTATTCATCAATATTAGTTACAACACTCAGGGCCGCAGCAGGCAGCTCTCTCTGGAAGGGCCTTTTCTGCATACACAGTTATACTGCAAATACCTGTACCAGATTGTTTAAAAGCTTCTACCTGCTCCAATGATAAGTAATGACTTAAAATATCATCAGGAATTGTGATCGCTTTATCTTTTTGAACAATTATATTTGTAAACCCGTTGGCTTTTATTAGCTCCAGGTATACTTGTTTTTGAATAGCCCCCGCAACGCATCCGGCATACATTTCGGCGGCCTGCTGAATTTCATTAGGTA
>JANLXV010000657.1:0-7706 GCA_031365305.1 Chitinophagaceae bacterium | reverse complement strand
GGCGCTTCCAGAATTTTAATATTATCTTTTTGAGATATGTCATTAACAAATCCATGCCTTTTATAAACAAGGAATCTGTAATCTTTTAAAAGCTTTTCACTGTTTTTCCATTTAACAATATTTTGCAGACTGTCGCTTCCGATAATAATTTTCCAGTTGTTTTCGGGATATTTTTCTTCCAAATGTCTAAGTGTATCTATAGTATAAGAAGGTTTGGGCAATTTAAATTCGATGGTGGAACATTTCATTTTCGCTTCATCCTCTAAACACAATTGTAAAAGATGTTGTCTATGATATTCATTCAAAATACTTGCCTGCCGTTTTAAAGGATTTTGCGGAGATAATATAAACCAAATCTGATCAACATCCTCCTGATTTAAAATATGCCGTGCTATAATCAAATGACCTATATGCACCGGATTAAAAGATCCAAAATATAAACCAACAACCATTTAATCTATTGATTATCAATTATTTATATCTAAAACGTTGATTTTTTCTGCTTCGTCCATGCGTAAACTTAACAGGTAGCCGGATATTGAAATTGATATAGGATCTCCCCAGGGAGCCTTGTTTACCACAGATAGTATTTCTCCAGGCAAACAACCCATTTCCATTAGTTTTAAAACAATATGATCATCAGAAAGTGAATGAATTCTAACCTGAGTTCCTACTGGTATCTCCGACAGTTTTTTAATTTTAACTGTATCCTTTATCATTTTGTAAAGATAGCTTTGGAAAGAAAGTTCAATTGTAATTAATGGCGTTTATTCACATTTATAAGCAATCTCCTTTTAAATACAACCTTAAGATAAATGCTATTAAAAATCTTGTAAAATTTGTGTTTAAAAACGAGCAGTGCACTTTTAAGTCTTTGAATATCATTTTTTGCGATGATGATTTTCTTTTAAAAATCAATCAGGATTTTTTAAATCACGACACCTACACTGATATAATCACATTCAATTACGGTGATACTGAAATTGAAGGAGAGCTTTATATTGGTTTTGAAAGATTGAAGGAAAATTCAAAAACTCTAAACATAAATGAGACCAAAGAAATACTTCGCCTGATTATACATGGCGTACTTCATCTATGTGGATTTACTGACAAAAATCAATTAGCCAAATCAAAAATGACCACATTAGAAGACTACTATATAAATTTTTATCAAGAAAAATAATCGTGTTCCACGGGACACTGTTTCATTAAGAAACAGTGTCCCGTGGAACGTACTTTTGCCTAGTATGAGCAGAAAAAAATGGACAGCTAAAACTGCGGTTACTCCTTCCCTAACTAAATTTCGGGAAAAAAGGAAATGGCAGATAAGCCTAAGAAGATACGTTTTAGAAGATAGTCCCAGCCTTGCGTATGCACCTTTTTTTGGATTAGATAAAATATCTATTAAAAACTGGTTTGAACTACAGTTTTCAGATGGTTTATCTTGGGGGAACTTCGGTTCTGTTTGGCAATTCGACCATATCGTGCCTGTCACTTACTTTGATCACTCTGATGAAAAAGACCTTAGGCTTTGTTGGAATTTCACAAATCTCCGGGTTGAGCCTATTCAAAAAAATAAAGACCGGGGTAATAGATTAGATATACTAGCGGCTATGGCGTATTACCAAGAATTACATAAAAAAACAGCCTACACAATTTGCGAAAAGATGATTAAAAAAATTGAAAGCATTGAACTTTCTGAACTTTCAAGCAGCGAGGCACAACAAAAATTTATTGCTGACAATAAAGATTATATCGAATTAATAGAAGATTATTCTGCATTTGAATTTGAATTGCTAAATAGTGGCAGGGTTATTCAAGAGGTAAAAAAAGAAATTGATTTTTTTAGATCAAAATTGTAACACTGTCGTAAGAATTGCAGAAATATACAGCACTTACAACAAATCCGTTCTTTAAATTTTTCTTACATCAATGAGTATTTTTGCCAAATGTTTTCAAAATATGATGTAATTGTAGTTGGTGCAGGCCATGCTGGTTGTGAAGCTGCTGCCGCCGCTGCAAATCTGGGAAGTAAAACACTTTTAATTACGATGAACTTGCAAAACGTGGCTCAAATGAGCTGTAACCCTGCAATGGGAGGCATAGCTAAGGGTCAAATTATTAGAGAAATTGATGCAATCGGCGGTTATAGTGGGATCGTTAGCGATGAAAGTTTGATACAATTCAGAATGCTTAACAAAAGCAAAGGCCCGGCAATGTGGAGTCCCCGCTCTCAAAATGATAGAATGCTTTTCTCTCAAAGATGGAGAGAAAAATTAGAGCGTATTCAAAATTTGGACTTTTACCAGGATAGCGTTATTGGATTAATACAGGATAATTCAACAATTGTAGGAGTAATAACCGGCTTAGGACACAGCATAAACACAAAGTCTGTTGTACTTACCAATGGTACATTTCTTAATGGCATAATTCATATTGGCGAAAAACAACTCACTGGTGGCAGAATAGCTGAAAAATCAAGCACAGGAATTACTGAGCAGTTGAAAACGTGGGGCTTTGAAAGTAATCGCCTGAAAACAGGAACACCGCCAAGAGTAGACGGACGTAGCTTAGATTATTCTAAAATGGAAAAGCAGGAGGGCGATAAAGAAATTTCCGGTTTTTCTTTTACCAAAACTATTAAACCTCTTAAGCAGCGAGCATGTTGGATTACATATACCAATGAAAAAGTACATGAAATTCTTGAAACCGGGTTTTCAGAAAGTCCAATGTTCCAGGGAAGAATTAAGGGAACGGGTCCGAGATATTGCCCAAGTATTGAAGATAAAATTACGAGATTTAAAGAGCGGGAAAGACATCAACTTTTTATAGAGCCTGAAGGCTGGAATACTATTGAAGTGTATGTAAATGGCTTTTCATCTTCCCTGCCGGAAGAAGTTCAATATCAGGCACTTAGAAATATTTCTGGTTTTGAAAATTGTAAAATGTTTCGTCCCGGGTATGCTATTGAGTATGATTACTTTCCCCCTACTCAGCTAAAAACTTCACTGGAGACAAAAAAAATAAAAAACCTGTTTTTTGCCGGACAAATTAATGGAACCACGGGCTATGAAGAAGCAGCTTGCCAGGGATTAATGGCTGGCATAAACGCTCATCAGAATATAAATGATTTAAAGGCTTTTACACTCAACCGCAATGAAGCATATATAGGCGTATTGATAGACGACCTGGTAAATAAGGGAACGGACGAACCTTATAGGATGTTTACAAGCAGGGCCGAATTCAGAACGCTGTTAAGGCAGGATAACGCAGACCTGCGTCTAACGGAAAAGAGTTATAGAATCGGGCTGGCTTCACAAGAGCGAATGAACAGAGTGATTTTTAAGCAAAAGGCTATTGAAGAGATTAAAGGTTTTTGTATGTCTAATACAATATCGCCTGAAGAGGTCAATACATATATGACGGCAATTTCTTCTTCAATAATATCATCTAAACAAAAAATTGCACAACTCATCCTCAGGCCGGATGTGAGCTTTAAACATTTAATTCCGCTAAATAAAAACCTCCAAATTTTATGTGATCCATACGATGATGAGATTATGGAACAGGTTGAAATACAGTTAAAATATGAAACCTATATCACCAAAGAAAATGAGATGGCGGAGAAGATGATCACTCTCGAACAACAAATTATTCCGGATAGCTTTAATTATGACAAAATTTTGTCTCTATCAAATGAGGCAAGACAAAAATTCAATAAAATTAAACCCCAAACCCTTGGGCAAGCATCACGTATCAGTGGCGTAAATCCAAGTGATGTCCAAATACTAATGGTTTATATGGGCAGATAATATTACTTTATACCGTATTGACTATCAAGTCATTATAAAAAATAACTAGTTTTCTGAAAACCGATAATTTATTTTATTGAGTAATTGTTCAATTTCAAAAGGCTTTTCTATAAAATCATCAGCACCACATTCTTTAAAGTCAGAATTTACAGTAAGATTTGCCGAGAATAATATTAAGCGAATACTTTTGTAAGTTGGATGATCTTTTAATTTTCTGCATACATTTCTTCCGTCCTCTCCGCTAAGAGCAACATCAAGCAGGAGTAGATCAGGCTTAAAAGTATCTATTTTATCGGTAATAGTTTCAACAGAGACTGCTGTTTCAACTGTATACCCGTTTATAATTAATAGGAAACTTACAGCATTTAATACTTCATGATCATCGTCAATTATTAAAATCCTTTTCATCTAAAAAACTTCTACAACAAAAAAAGTAAATAATCCTTATAATAAATAGAGGAAGTTTTACTTAAACAGAAAACCTCAATGTTTGGTTGAGGTTATTAGTATTAAGAGGAAGTTAAAAGTGGTGTGGGGCGGGATCGAACCGCCGACACAAGGATTTTCAGTCCTTTGCTCTACCGACTGAGCTACCGCACCAACAATAATTCAGGGCTGCAAATATACAGTTCTAAATAATTAGTTACCATATTCACATAAAAACTTAATGCGCATTATTTTTAATTGTTCCCATGAATAATCCGCATCAGCTAACTCTTCTTTAGCAATATCCAGGCTTGAAGATTCACAACCTTTGAAATAATCTATTATTTCATCCCGTTCCTCTTCTTCAACAAGGTCTTCAATGGCATAGTCAAGATTAAGCCGTGTGCCACTGGCCACAATGGTTTCCATCTCCTCAAGCAGCTCCTCAATTTTTAAGGTTCTATGTTTTGCAATAAGATCAAGGGGCATTTTTTTATCCACATTCTGGATAATAAATACTTTATTACTATTCCTGTTAACCACACTTTTCATCACAAATTCATCTGGTTTTTCAAGATTATTTTCATCCACATATTTTGATATCACTTCTGTGAAACGCTTACCATATCTTAAGGCTTTGCCTTTACTAACGCCCTGGCAGTTTTCCAGTTCGGCTAAAGTAGTTGGCAACAGCGTGGTCATATCTTCCAGGCTGGTTTCCAGAAAAATTACAAATGGCGGAAGGTTTTTTTCTTTAGCTACCTGCTTGCGCACATCTTTTAAAATATTAAGTAATGCTTCGTCCACCGAATTACTCTGGCTACTGCCGTTAGTCGCTTCATCATCATCAGCGTTAGCCTCTTCAAATAAATTATTAAGCGCAATTTTAAAGCTCACCGGTTTTTTTAACAAAGCGTCTCCCTTTTTTGTAATCTTCAGCAAACCATATTCAACAATATCCTTTTCAATAACATTTTCCAGTAACATTTGCCGTAAAAGCGAATTCCAAAAATGCTCATCTTTTTCTTTCCCTATGCCAAAAACATCCAGCGACTCATGCCTGTACATTTTTATCTGGGGGTTCAGCTTTCCACGCAGTACATCAATCACATAATTTATGGGGAAGTGTTCTCCTAATGCCTTAATAACTTTTAGAGATTGCGAAAGTTCTGTTTTAGCTTCTATTAGTTCTTTAGGATTTTTACAATTATCGCACATGCCGCCGCAATCGGCTTTATCATACTCTTCTCCAAAATAACTTAATAGAATTTTACGGCGGCATACGGCACTTTCCGCATAAGCTACGGTTTCGTTAATAAGCTGTGCCCCAACTTCTCTTTCACTTAAAGCCTTGTCACGCATCAGGTGCTCAAGCTTTGAAACATCTTTATGAGAATAATACAATATACATTTCCCCTCAAGGCCATCCCTGCCGGCACGTCCCGTTTCCTGGTAATAATTTTCTATTGACTTGGGTATATTATAATGTATAACAAATCTTACATCAGGCTTATCTATACCCATGCCAAACGCAATGGTGGCAACGATAACCTGTACATCTTCATTTAAAAACTGATCTTGTTTTTGAGCCCTTATTTTGGAATCGAAACCCGCATGGTAAGCAACAGCTTTAATACCATTTGCCATTAACATGTCGGCCAATTCCTCAGTTGTTTTTCTATTAAGGGTGTAAATAATTCCGCTCTTACCTTTATTCTGGCTAATAAATTTTACAATGCTTTTTACAGCATCTTCTTTTTTAATTTTTGGTTGAATTTCATAATAAAGGTTAGACCGGTTAAAAGATGACATGAAAATATTAGGCACTTTGAGACCGAGATTTTTAATAATATCACTTTGAACCTTAGGCGTAGCTGTTGCGGTAAGCGCAATAACGGGGATGTCAGGATTTATGATTTGCATGATTTCATGCAGCCTGCGGTATTCCGGCCTGAAATCATGTCCCCATTCGCTTATGCAATGGGCTTCATCAACGGCAAAAAAAGATAAAGTAAGGTCTTTAAAAAACTCTATGTTCTCTTCTTTGGTAAGTGTTTCCGGCGCTACATATAACAGTTTGGTTTTGCCTGAAAGCAAATCATCTTTTACAACTTTTTGTTGGCCTTTATTTAAAGTACTGTTTAAAAAATGGGCAACGTTATCCCGGCTGTTATAGCCTCTTACAAGATCAACCTGGTTCTTCATTAAAGCTATAAGTGGAGAAACAATAATGGCGCAGCCTTTACTAATTATTGCAGGAAGCTGGTAACATAAGCTTTTGCCGCCGCCTGTCGGCATTATAACAAAAGTGTCTTTGCCGCCGAGTATGCTTTTAATAATATGTTCCTGCTGATCTTTAAAGCCATCAAACCCAAACTGTTCCTGTAACTGTTCTGTAAGATTTGAAATTGGTAGCGAGGAAGTGGTTTTTTTAGACCTGGTTTTAACGGTTGGATTTTGATAATTCATTGTTGAATTTTAAACGGCTCTTTAATAAAGTTCGCAAAGGTAAATAAAACACTTACCTAAATATTTATACCTCTCTTATAACTTTGTTATTGATGTATGTAGTAAATAAACTACTGTGATGCCTTTTTTAACGGTATAATTACCGTTTATGGTATACTTAGATTAATATTTTAGGTTTGCACAAATCGGGCCGATATTGTGCAAACTATTTGATGATATAATGCTGTTATGACACCAGAGGATATCCTATCTATTGCTTCACGTACAATTCTGCAGGAAGCCAACGCCATAAAAGAATTAGATGAAAATTTGAATGACGACTTTGTCAACGTAATAAAAACAATTACCGCTTGCAAAGGCCGCCTGGTAATTAGCGGGATAGGTAAGAGCGCTATTATAGCACAAAAAATAGTAGCAACGCTTAATAGCACAGGTACACCTTCTTTATTTATGCATGCTGCAGATGCCATTCATGGAGACATTGGCATGGTTCAGCATGATGATGTTGTTATGATCATCAGTAAAAGCGGTGACAGTCCTGAAATTAAAGTTTTGGTACCGCTCGTTAAAAACTTTGGTAATCCTTTAATAGGTGTAGTTGGTAACACTTCTTCTTTCCTGGCTATGCAGTCTACCTATATTTTAAATACAACCGTTTCTGAAGAAGCCTGCCCAAACAACCTAGCTCCCACAACAAGCACTACCGCACAAATGGTAATGGGCGACGCTCTGGCTATTTGTCTGATGGAATACAGGGGTTTTAATTCTGATGATTTTGCAAAGTTTCATCCAGGCGGAACCTTAGGTAAAAAATTGTATTTAAGAGTTTCTGATTTGTCTGCTCAAAATGAAAAGCCTTTCGTAAAACCACAAAGTATACTTAAGGAAGTAATAATAGAAATTACAAAAAAACGTTTGGGTATTACTGCCGTTGTAGATGACAATAAAAAGGTGGTTGGTATAATTACTGATGGTGATTTAAGAAGAATGCTTGAAAAA
>JANLXV010000639.1:0-7712 GCA_031365305.1 Chitinophagaceae bacterium | reverse complement strand
GCAATGTAGTATGAACAAATCTATCAGCCAATTCTTATCTGGAATATTATGTTTTGTATTATTGCTTAAATCTTATGCAGTCAGCATCTCTTCCTAAAGTATCTGTTGTTATTCTTAACTGGAATGGCAAAAATTTTCTTGAAAAGTTTCTTCCTTCTGTAATAGCTTCTACCTACAATAATTTACAAATCATCATTGCAGATAATGCATCAACTGACGGCTCAGTTTCATTTGTAAAAGACAAATATCCGCAGATAGAGATTATTGTGAATACTACTAATGAAGGTTTTGCGAAAGGCTATAACACAGCCTTAAAACAAATTTCCTCAGAATATTATGTGTTACTTAATACTGATGTTGAAGTAACACCGATGTGGATTGAGCCGATCATAGCTTTGATGGAAGCACGCAAAGACATGGCTGCCTGTCAGCCCAAAATTTTATCATACAATAATAAAAAACAGTTTGAATATGCTGGTGCCAGCGGCGGGTGGATTGATCAATTCGGTTACCCCTTTGGACGGGGAAGAATTTTTGATTTGTGTGAACTTGACCAGGGGCAATACGATGCTATAGAGCCGGTGTTTTGGGCAAGTGGTGCTGCCATGTTTATAAGGTCTTCAGCTTTCCATGCTGTGAGCGGCTTTGATGTGAATTTTTTTGCGCACCAGGAAGAGATTGATCTTTGCTGGCGCTTGCAGTTAGCAGGGTATAAAATTTATGTACAGCCGGCCTCAATAATTTATCATGTTGGTGGAGGCACATTGCCAATGGGAGACAAGCGAAAAGTTTATTTAAATTTTAGGAATAACCTGGTAATGCTTACGAAGAATTTGCCTTTGCAGGAACGGCTCTGGAAAATTCTATTTAGAGTAGGCCTGGATAGTATTGCTGCATGGAAGGGATTATTATCAGGTAGCGGCATAACTTTTATTGCTATCGCAAAAGCACATTTACATTATTGGCGATGGATGTTTTTTACGCAGTACAAAAGAGCCCATCCACCCATGTCTACATCAAAATTAATAGGCGTTTACAAAGGCCTGATCATTTGGGATTACTTTATTAAACGGCGAAAAACATTTTCAGAAATTACCGCACGTAAAAATTGATTATTATTTGCAATCGGCTATTTTTGCGGTGTTAAAATGGCCATTATGGAAGAAGTTGAAGTAATAGATGAATCGAACAAGGATTTTGCTCATAACTGGGTGTCCTCGTCAAGATTTTTATTTTTTTGCCAGGTTTTTTTAATCATTGCATTTATATTAGGCGGCTGTTACAGTCTGTATCATCACCGGTATATGGGCAAGCCTGAAGTTAATGTGCCTGAGAACACCTTATACGATCCCAAGTATAAATAATTTTTGCAGGCAAGGGTTGTTTGCCTTATTTTTGCCATCCTTTTTAAGGTTCTATACACATACAATCGGTTGTATTAAATAGTTGACTTTAAGGGGAAAGTTCTTAAAATATCAGCGGAAGTAGCTCATTTGGTAGAGCACGACCTTGCCAAGGTCGGGGTGGCCGGTTCGAGCCCGGTCTTCCGCTCAAATTATCCCGGCCATGTCGGGATTTTTTTTGATAGTTTTTATAATGTTTACCCGGGTGGTGGAACTGGTAGACACGTCCCGATTTAATATCGGGATTTGCAGAAATGCTGTTTTTAGTTCTTAATTATTTACAAAAAGTGTCACCCGGGTGGTGGAACTGGTAGACACGCAGGACTTAAAATCCTGTTTGCAGCAATGCAAGTGTGGGTTCAACTCCCATCCCGGGTACAAAGCCTCAGCAATTAAGTTGGGGCTTTTTCATTTATGTACTATTTGTATATTCTTTACTCAGAAAGTTTTGATCGGTATTATATTGGCCATTGCGAAGATTTAGCCATCCGGATAAGGCGACACAATACTAAAGGTGTTCCTTCAACCAAAGCGTACATACCTTGGAAAATTATTTATACAGAAAGTTTTATTTCGAGATCGTTAGCCTCATCCCGTGAAAAAGAAATAAAAAATAAAAAAAGCAGAAAATACATTGAACTTTTGATTACCCGGAAATAAGTTGACTGCACTGGTAAACACGTCCCGATTTTAAGATCGGGATTTGCAGCAATGCAAGTGTGGGTTCAACTCCCATCCCGGGTACAAAGCCTTAACAGGCTATTTAAGGTTTTAGTTAGAGACCTTTTCAGCAAAAAGTTTTAGTAAATTTATTAGATGAACAGTCGCACCATTCCCGCCGATTGGCTTCCTCAATATACGTATACCGATTATGAACAATGGGAAGGCGATTGGGAATTGATTTATGGATTTCCTTATGCAATGAGTCCTTCACCAAAACGTACGCACCAGGAAACAGGATTTAATTTTATGGAACAATGTTGTATGCCCTGATGTTATGATCGTTTGTGGAAAATTTAAAGATGATTTTTTAAGATTTCCGCCAACACTGATATTAGAAATAGCTTCTTCAGGAACCAGGCTCAAAGACCGGAATGTAAAATTCAGATTGTACGAAGACAATCGGGTTAAATATTACCTGATAGCTGACCCTGATAAAAAATCAATTGATGTGTTTATATTGACTGAAAATTGTTATCAACAAACTCAAACGAGCCTTTTTGAAATAACCGATAAATGCAGTATTGAACTTGCGCTTAATGAGCTATGGTAAGCTATTTATTTGTTGACTCTTTATTTATAACTATACTCCACGCTACCCATTAGCTTCCTTTCTTTATTAATGCATTTTTCAGTTTCCCGCAGGCGCTGGTCGTTATAAGTGTATTTCCAGGTGTAATAATTTTCACCACCTTCTTCTGTCGTAATCATTTGTTTGATCTGCCCTAACTGGTTGTATTCATACATGTATTCAGGTAACAGGCGTTTGGCACTTACATTATAACTCACCACATCAGTTAAGTTCTTTTTATCATCGTAATAATAAAAATATTTTTTTGCAGTTCTGCCATTTAGCGTTTCTGCTTCCTCTATCACATTACCGTTAGTATCATTTTTAAAAACTATGGTAGAAAAAAGCTGGTTGTTTTTAAAACGATTGATACCACTTAGCATTCCGCTATCAGTATAAGTTAGTTTATGAACTTCGGTTATACCTGTAGCATCGTCATCAGACCTGGTGAAGCTTGTAACCAGAACAAGGCGATGCATGTCATCATAATTATAAATGGTTCTGTTTAATTCAGAACTTGTGCTGTCCGTAGTTCGTAGTATGCGGCCTTCATCATCAAACAGAGACGTTAGCAGCGATTGATTGGTCACATTTGACCTGGTAATGGTTTCGGTTTTCCGCTTATTTTTATCTATTTTCTTTTCACAATAAAAGCCGCCGCTCGGCGCTCCATCACTTTCAAAACTTTTTATGCTTACAGCCTTTATCCCGGCGAACTTCAATAAGGCCATGTCTTTATTAAGCTGATTAGTGTTCCAAACATCTTTATAAAAAAACTGGCAAAACGTATTTTTTGCTGCACTTAAAAAAATACAAAGCATTATCAAGACCACTATTCTTTTCTTTATCATTATTTAAAAATTGTCTCTTTACAATTTGGAATTTGCAATATTCAATCTAAAGTAACTTAATTCCGTGCCTGGCAGAAAAGCTTATTTGTTTTTAACCGCATATTATAACTGTGGCGCTCCAAAACTTTGTTACATCTTTACCTTTAAACAAAGAAAGTGACTTAATTTATAAAATGGAGGCGATAATGCCAACTCATTTATTATAATATTTTATTCTTCATCATTTTCATCATTATTTATGCCTGATCAACTTTCGGAACAGTTCCTGCGATTGGTTGCTATTATAGATACATTACGTGAACAATGCCCCTGGGACAGGAAGCAAACTTTTGAATCGCTAAGGCAACTTACCATAGAAGAGTTATATGAACTTACCGAAAGTATCACCAGTAAAAATTATGTTGAATTAAAAGAAGAGCTGGGAGACGTATTGCTTCACATCATCTTTTATAGCAAAATTGCTGAAGAACAAAATCATTTTACATTAATTGAAGTAATAGATACTATTTGTAAAAAACTTATTAAACGGCATCCGCATATTTATGGTGATCCGTCCAATGCCGGGCAGGTTATCCTTGTCAATAACGATGAAGATGTAAAAAGAAATTGGGAACAAATAAAGTTGAAAGAAGGTAAGTCATCGGTTTTAAGCGGCGTTCCCAAATCGTTACCGGCACTGGTAAAAGCCATGCGTATTCAGGAAAAAGTTAAGCAGGTCGGCTTTGAATGGGAAAATAAGGAACAGGCTTGGGAAAAAATTATAGAAGAACAGGAAGAACTAAGGGAAGCAATTCAATCCGGTAATCAGCAACATATTGAGGAAGAGATGGGAGACCTTTTATTTAGTATCATAAACTACTCAAGGTTTTTAAAAGTAGATGCTGAACAGGCGCTATCTGTAACTAATAATAAATTTGTAAGGCGGTTTAGGGAAATGGAAAAGATGGCAAAAGAAAATAATCGTTCATTAAATGATATGTCTTTAACTGAAATGGACGAGTTATGGGATATAGTAAAACAGCAAAATAAATAGCTTTTGAAATTCAACTTTAATCGCTTCAGTCTTTTTTCAAAAAACAGCTACCTGTTGATAGCAGCGGCCTGGGCCTTTACTATTTCTGTAATTATTGATAACTATTGGAGCGGCACATCTACGCCTCAAAGTGTGAAAAGCTCTATCGAAAAAGACATCAAAAAAAAGCAACTTGATTTTTACTTGTTTGTCAATGATACCCAACTTATCAAAACACTGGCTTCTCAAAAATTTAATGAAAGTGTTTTACAGCGATATACTGGTAAAAATTATTTCTCTTACATCTATACAATTTCTTCAGGCAGGCAAGACAGTTGCGTATTCTGGAGTACGCAGGTGGTGCAGCCAGATAGCATCATTAATACGCTGAAGGATGGCAGTTATGGTTTTAAGCTTTCAAACGGATGGTATGTAGTGAACCAGAAAACACTTAATGCAGCGGCAAGGCGCTATAAAATAGTAAGTCTTATACCTGTTAAATGGGAATATTATATCAGCAATAAATATTTAAAAAATAGTTTTACGGCTCTTGATGATATTGAAAGTGATTACAACATTAGCCTTACACCAGGCGAGCTAAAAATTGTGGGAATTTCTCCTTCGCCTTTGTTTTACCTTACTTCTGCAAACAATCTTACAGCTTCCTATAACAATATTTTTGCAATAATTCTTAAGATCATTGGCACATTATTGCTCCTGATATTTTTGCACATTACGGCGAATGCATTGGTAATACGAAAAGGTGTTTTAACGGGGTTCATTTATTTATTTGCCCCGGTTATTTTGTTCAGAATTCTTACTTATTTTTTAAATATCCCGTTTAATCTCCGGCAGTTTGATCTTTTTGATCCAACCGTTTATGCATCAAATTTTATTAATAAATCGTTAGGCGACCTGCTCATCAATGCTTTTCTTTTTGTGTGGATGGTTTTGTTTACCCGGCATCATCTTAAGTATATCCATTTCGAAAAAATATTTCCGATCAACAAGCGACGGTTAGTAATCAGTGGAGCGCTCATAATAAGTATGCTATTGATCACCGGATTGGTTGGGCAAATCATAAGGAGCCTTGTGGCCGATTCAGATATTTCTTTTGAGGTGACAAGATTTTTTACGCTGAATAGATATAGTGTTATCGGCTTTCTTATTTTATCATGTATTGCAACAGGCTACTTTTTTCTTTTCCAGATAATGTATTATGCAATTGCCCCATTTTTTCACAGTCATATATATTGGTTGTATGTTTCGTTAGCCGCAGGTGGTATGCTGCTATTGAGTTTCCAGGTTAGCAGCCCGCTAATTTCTTTTTATTTATCCCTTTTAGGGTGGTTGCTATTTTTTGTTTTTTTATTAGATCAGAATCAACGACGGTACCAATTTACCAGGCTTATACTTTCACGATATGTATTCTGGATCTTTTTCTTTTCCATCTCAATAACCGTTGTAATTGTTTCGCAAAACAGGATAAAGGAAATTAATGCACGGCGTAATTATGCGGAGAATCTTTCAAATAAATCTGATCCGACCAATGAGGGTATGATCAATTTTGTGTTAGCTGATTTTAGAAACGACAGGTTGGTGAATATTTTTAACGGGTTTAAAAACCGTGAGCAAAACGCCCGCTTAAAAGATAGCCTGATCAGTGAGAACTTTTCCGGTTATTTAAATAAATATGCTACACGGATATACACTTATGATCATGCAGGCAATGCTTTATTTAACGCTGACCGTACACCGTTAAGCACCCTGAACGCCATTATTGAAACCCAGGCAAAACCTACGGCAAAACCAGGCCTGTATTACATTGACGTGTCATTTGATAAATTTAATTATATCAGCAAAAAGGAAATTATTAATGATAACGGTACAGTATCAGGCTATATTTTTATTGTGTCGAACCCGAAGAGTAATTTAACTAATGAGCTATACCCGGAATTATTTACAAGAGGTAACGTAAACGCAATAGAAAGCTCTTCAATTTATGCGATTGCTATTTATAATAATGATCAGTTGACCAGCAGTCATAATGATTATTCATTTCCTACAACTATTCAGCCTGGCAACTTTTTAAACAATGAATTCAAATCAATTTATAACAATGGGTATCATGAATTGTGGTATAGGGCAAGCGGGGAGAAAGTTATTGTCATCGCAAAAAAGGATAACATTTTTATAGAGGGCATTACACTTTTCGCTTACCTGTTTTGTTCCTTTCTTTTTTTAAACGGTATGCTTAAGCTCATGAATATTGTCATTCAAAAAAGGTTTAATATAAGGCGGATAAAAATTCTTGCGAACCTGAACATTCGCTCTCAAATACAGGGTACCATCATATCAATAAGCCTGGTTTCATTTTTAATTATAGGCATCACCACTATCTTGTTTTTTATCAACCGCTATCATAGTAATAACAGGGAAAAGCTAAGCCGCATTATACAGGTGATGCAAAACGAAGTAAGAAATGCATTGGATACGGCTCACCTCGTTGATTCGGGTTTGCACAGGTTTGAGCTTATACCGGGTGAAGGATTAAATTATGTTGCTAACAGGATCGCTGAGATTCACTCGGCTGATGTTAACATTTATGATCTCAATGGTAACCTCAAAGTCGCATCATTGCAATTCCCTTATCAGAAAGGTATATTGAGCCAGAAGATGGACCCAACAGCTTTTTATCATCTAAAGTATTTAAAAGATGTTCAGTTTTTTCGTGACCAAAAAATTGGCAACTTAAAATATTTAAGCGACTATGTTCCGGTACGCAACCAATCCGGCAAAGAGTTGGTGTATCTCAATATTCCATATTTTGAATCTCAATATAATATTGACGATGAAATATCAAATTTCCTTGTAACGATCATTAACCTTAACGCCTTTATTTTTATAATAGCAGGTATTATTGCTTTAATCATCACCTCAAGAATTACAAGATCGTTTTCTCTCATCGGCAATAAGATGAAGGAAGTAAATCTTGGTAAAATAAACGAAGCGATTATATGGCGTAGAAATGATGAGATAGGCAACCTTGTTAAGGAGTATAATAAAATGGTGAATAAACTGGATGTCAGTGCCCAATTGCTGGCAAGGAACGAGAGAGAAGATGCGTGGCGTGAAATGGCAAGACAGGTTGCACA
>JANLXV010000605.1:0-2094 GCA_031365305.1 Chitinophagaceae bacterium | reverse complement strand
GTTTCATAAAACTTTGCACTACTATAAAAATATTCCCCGGGGTGTTTTGCTTAATTGCCATTTTGGTTGTAGCGGATTATTATGTATGTAATTCAATTTCTGGATAAACACTTCTTTAGTAAACAATTCTACACTAAGGGATTTCTTTCCCAGACCTGTTGCTGCCTGTCGGCAGCTTTTACTTTTAACTGAGGCAACAACGGGTCATCATTTATAAACATAAATTTAATAATACTTCGTGCTAAAAATTTCATTAAATCTCTTTGAAAATCTGTACGATTTATTCCATCACTTACTCTCCAGATGATATGAAAATGATTAGGCATTATTACAAAAGCATTAATGGTTATTAGGCCAAGGACTCTACGACGCTTTAAGCTCTCTATCAAAATTTGCTTATGATGATCTTTTTTAAGCAAGGGTAACCAGTTTAAGTTTGTTGCGGTAAAAAAGTCAACGGGGTGTTCATTATGAAACATTCATAAAAATTATAAGGTATTGGTCAGGCGACCAACAACGGCCAGTAAATTGAGTTTGCAAACCTTAGATTTAAAAGCAGCATTACATTTACCAATTTGCAGTAATTTCACCTGCTTTTTACAATATAAACTTTGATTACGTTATGGCAGAAGTGATTAAAATGCCCAGGATGAGTGATACAATGACAGAAGGTGTTATTGTTGAATGGCATAAAAAAGTTGGCGATAAAATTAAGCCCGGAGATCTTCTTGCCGAAGTAGAAACGGATAAAGCTACCATGGAACTGGAAAGTTATAACGAGGGCACTTTATTGCATATTGGCGTAGAAAAAGGCAAGTCTGTGGCTGTAGATGGTGTGCTAGCCGTTGTTGGAAAGGAAGGCGAAGATTACAAAACAGCTTTAAGTGGCGCTGAACCATCTGCTGAACAAAAAAAAGAAGAAGCCCCGGCTGCACCTGCGCAGTCTAAACCCGAACCCGCAAAACAAGATGTTCAAAAACCTGCAGCTAAAACAGAATTGCCCGAAGGCGCCAAAGTAATTCGTATGCCGTTGCTTAGCGATACAATGACGGAAGGTAAAATAGTACAGTGGAATAAAAAGGTTGGTGATACTGTAAAAGCAGATGATGCCCTTGCCGATGTTGAAACTGATAAAGCCACCATGGAAGTTGTAGGTTATGAAGAAGGCACATTATTATATATTGGTGTTGAGGCAGGAAGTGCAGCCAAGGTGAATGATATTATCGCCATTGTAGGTAAGGCCGGTACAGATGTATCCGGTTATGTGGCTTCCGAAGCTTCCGGCGCAAATACACCTCAGGGTGAGAGTAAACAGCCACACGAAACGGAAGAAACAGAAAGCGCTGAACAGATTGTAAATACAGAAGTCATTTCACAACAACCCGAAGCTACCGAAGGCGCAGATCAACATGGCTCATCAGCTAATGGCAGGTTAAAAGCCTCACCGCTTGCAAAACGTCTTGCCGCAGAAAAAGGTATAGACCTGAAAAATCTGAATGGCTCAGGTGATGGCGGACGTATAACCAGGAAAGATGTGGACACTTACACACCTAAAGCAAAAGAAGCGGCTCCCGCATCTAAAAAAGAAGAGGCAAAAAAACCTGTACAGCCATTTGCGGCAACAGGCCAGGAAGGACATACAGATATTCCGCTTACGCAAATGCGCAAGACCATTGCCAAGCGTTTGAGCGAAAGCAACTTTACGGCGCCGCATTTCTTTCTTACTACAGAAGTTGTAATGGATAATGCCATGCAATCCCGAGCTTCTATTAACGAGATAAGCCCGGTTAAGATTTCCTTTAATGATATTATTATAAAAGCTGCAGCCGTTGCGCTGAAACAACATCCGGCCGTTAACAGTAGCTGGATGGGCGATTTTATCAGGCAAAATAATCATGTGCACATTGGCTCTGCTATTGCTTTACCTGAAGGCTTGATTGTACCGGTGATACGTTTTGCTGATCAAAAAACATTATCCCAAATTGCGTCAGAAGCAAAAGATCTTTATGACAAAGCGAGGAACAAAAAAATTCAACCACAGGATTTTACAGGTAATACATTCACCATATCTAATCTGGGCATGATGGACATTGA
>JANLXV010000537.1:0-4539 GCA_031365305.1 Chitinophagaceae bacterium | reverse complement strand
CCCGTGATAAAGAAAAGATGGAAAAGGTACTTGGCGGTATTGCACAGATCAGCCGTGTACCTGCTGCTTTGTTTCTTGTAGATATCGGGCACGAGCATATTGCTTTAGCAGAAGCCCGTCGTTTGAACATTACCACTTTTGGTATGGTTGATACGAACTGCGATCCGAATAAAGTTGAGTTTTCTATTCCTGCAAATGATGATGCAACAAAATCTATAGCTATTGTAACCAATTATATTGTTGCAGCTATAGCTGAAGGTTTGGCAGAACGCCAGGCGCAAAAAGATGATGAAACTGACGATTCAGAAGATACAGGCAATAACGAATTAAGGTTTGATGTAGGTGATGACGAAAACCAACGCAGAAGAGGATCTGATAACGCTGGCGGCGCACCTGCAGGTGGTAAAGGCCGTGGCCCTGCAGGTTTGCAGAAGCGCAGAGTTGCCGGCCCTGGTGCTGGTGGTAACAGGCCTGGTGGCCCTGGCGGAAGGCGTTAACCTGAAAAGTTATTAGTCTATTGTTATTGGTTATCAATTTAATTGGTATAGCCATTGACATTCAAAATTTATTATTTAAAAAATTATCATAGTAATATGACAACTACAACAATAACAGCAGCAGAAATCAATAAACTTCGCCAGCAAACAGGTGCAGGCATGATGGATTGCCGGAAAGCTTTAACCGAAAGCAATGGCGACTTTGAAGCAGCGATTGATTATTTAAGAAAAAAAGGGCAAAAGGTTGCTGCCTTACGCGGAGACAGGGATGCTAAAGAAGGTGTGATCATTGCACAAACTTCATCTGATCATAAAGTTGGTTTCGTTATTAATGTTAGCTGTGAAACTGACTTCGTTTCCAAAAATGCAGACTACGTTCAGTTTGCTCAAACTATAATGAACGCTGCTATTGCCAATGATGTAAAATCTGTTGATGAACTGAATGCTGTAAAGCTTGGCAACGAAACAGTAGCGGATAAAATCAATGAACAGGTTGCTAAGATCGGTGAGAAGATTGGCGTTTCTAAATTTGAAAGAGTAGATGCAGATTATGTTGCAGCTTACATACATGGCGCATACAGGATGGGTGTACTTGTAGCCTTTAATAAAGATGCGGGTGAAGCAGGTAAAGATGTAGCCATGCAAATTGCGGCCATGAATCCTATAGCTGTTGATCAAAGTTCTGTACCTGCTGAAACCATTGCAAGAGAAAAAGACATTGCCATTGAGCAGGTAAAGGCCGAAGGAAAGCCGGCAGAAATGGCCGAAAAAATTGCTATGGGTAAGATCAATAAATTCTTTAAAGAGAATACATTGCTTGCCCAGGCTTATGTAAAAGATGCGAACATATCAGTTGCAGATTACTTAAAAAGTGCTGATAAAGATTTAAAGGTTACTTCATTTAAGAGAGTGGCATTAGGCTGATTCTGCTACATATCTTTTTATAGGGGGCTGTCAATTGACAGCCTTTTTTTATTACATATTATTATCAATCAATCACAAATCACTTCTGTGATTTAGATATACTATATCTTGCAGCCGTCAAATTAAAATTCCTCTTAAACAAGATAAAATGCTTCCAAAATTCAAACGCATCCTTCTGAAACTTTCCGGTGAATCGTTAATGGGCAATAAAAATTTTGGGTTAGATTCAGATGTTATCAGCCAATATGCACAGGATATAAAATCAATTACAGAGCTTGGTGTACAGGTTGCTATTGTTATTGGCGGTGGTAATATTTACAGGGGAATGAACGAAGCTGAAACCGGCATTGAACGGGCGCAGGGAGATTATATGGGCATGCTTGCTACGGTAATTAATGGCATGGCAGTACAAAGTGGCTTAGAAAGAATCGGCGTTTATACCAGGTTGCAAAGCGCTATTAAAATGGAGCAGATTGCAGAGCCATACATCAGGCGGCGAGCAATACGCCACCTGGAAAAAGGCAGGGTGGTTATTTTTGGCGCAGGTACCGGTAATCCATATTTTACCACAGATACGGCAGGCTCGTTACGGGCTATTGAAATAAAAGCCGATGTTATTTTAAAAGGTACAAGAGTAGATGGTATTTATACTTCTGATCCTGAAAAAGACAGTAACGCAAAAAAATATGATCACGTAACTTTTGCAGATTGCATATCAAAAAACCTGCGGGTAATGGATATGACAGCCTTTACACTTTGTATGGAAAATCAATTGCCAATCATTGTCTTTAATATGAATTCGCCAGGCACACTGTTAAGAGTGGTTAGCGGCGAAAAAGTAGGTACCATGGTTACCGGATAGCTTACCGTTAAAGTTGTACAATCTTTTGCCTTCTTGCTATGCCCGATTTTTTTTTTACATTCACCATAAGGCTACTTACACTCTATTTTTAGTTGGTTATGGTTATCTCCTGGATCTTGGCAATTATCTTAGTGATCATTTTAGGTGTTAGTATTGCCTTTGCACTTCGTGTATTTTATAACAGTTCTGGCGAAATGCGCAGTAATGGCGATTTTAAAGAAACAAAATTGTTTTCCATTATGTCAAAAAGAGATAAAAAAGAAATTGCCCGTGAAATGAAATTGAAGATCACGGAACTTGAAGAAACCGCTGAAAATTATTCGAACCAATTTAAAAGATTACACCACCGCATAGAATTATTGGAGAAGGGGCCGCATCAACCTCAAAAGAAAGATGCAGAATCAGATTGGGAGAATGCTTATTTACAAGAAAAAGCCGAAAGAGAAAACATTGAACTCGAACTCGCCGATACCACAGATGCTCTGCGCTATGCAGAAGAAAAACTTTTAGCAGGTGAAGACAATTCGCAGGCGCTGTCAGCATTAGAAAGTAAACTTGAACGACAGTTGAATGAGTCACACTCCTTTGAAAACAAAATTGAAGATTTACAGCGCAGGATAGCAGGTGCAGAAAACAGGGAAAAAGAATTAATGCAGGAACTGGACAATGCCAAAAGAATGGAGCAGGAGTTACAGGCATTGCAAAAAAATTATACCTCGTTAATCAGTGAAAATGATGATCTGCATCAACAGTTAACCGACCTGAGAAATAACGAAATTTTGCTTGAACAAGCAAGGCATCGGCTTACTGAAGTAGAAAGCCAGCTTGATGCACATGATTATGAAAAGGCGGAAATAAAACATACGGTAGATAATATTCTTGCTGAAAATACCTCTCTAAGCAATAAGCTTAAAAATCTTCTTGAAAAATTTTCTGAAGAAAAGTATGCCGGTTAACCGGTATAACATAAACCATTATGGCGATAAACGCAGACATAGCCAATATAAGGAAGGATTATCAACAACAATCATTGAGTGAAGAAGATGTTGAGCCCAATCCGATCCGGCAATTTACAAACTGGTGGACAGCCGCCTTGCAAAGTAATATTGAAGAGCCGAATGCTATGACGCTTGCAACCTGCAATAAGGATGGGCAGCCATCTGCAAGAATTGTATTGCTTAAAACATTTACTGAAGATGGCTTTGTATTTTTTACCAATTATGAAAGCAGGAAGGCTGTTGACCTACATGAAAATCCTAAAGCTGCTCTTATTTTTTTTTGGAAAGAATTAGAACGCCAGGTTAGAATTGAAGGAGACGTGAGCAAGATAGATCATAAAGATTCAGATAGTTATTTTGCTTCCCGGCCGTATGGCAGTAAAGTAGGTGCATGGAGCTCGCCGCAAAGCAAGGTTATACCAGGCAGGAAAATGTTAGAAGAAAAGCTAAAACTTTTTGAAGAAAAATTTGGTGATGGTTCTATTGAACGGCCACCATATTGGGGCGGCTACATTGTTGCACCTAAAATGATGGAGTTTTGGCAGGGACAACCTAACCGCTTACACGATCGCATAAGATATAGCCAACATAATAGCCAATGGAAAATAGAACGACTTGCGCCCTGATTACGCTTTTTCGGTTTTCTTATTGACGGCTTTATTAACTACTTTAGCCGGCCTGCTTTTGCCAAAAGAGCCTTTAAATATTTTACCTTTTTTTGTCTTGGTGTCGCCTCTTCCCATGTTCAGAATATTATATTAATTGTTCTTGCGGCAAATGTAGGTTAATAAAACTTAGTACCTGTTTCCATTACAAAAAAAAAGCAAGACACAATTATCCTGCTCTTTTATATATGGATTAACCAGGATTAAATTTTACCGGAAAGCTCTTTACCTGCTTTAAACTTAGCTACTTTTTTAGCTTTGATTTTGATAACCGCACCTGTTTGAGGATTACGGCCATTTCTTGCAGCCCGCTTACTTACTGAAAAAGTTCCGAAGCCAACCAGGGTAACTTTTCCACCGCCTTTTAAAGTTTTTGTAACTGCTTCCACAAAAGAATCCAGGGTAGCATTAGCCTGTGTTTTTGTAACACCAGCATCGTCAGCCATTTTTGCTATTAATTCAGCTTTGTTCATGGTTAATTATTTTGATTTTAATAACAACAAATATATAGGGTTTTTTTATGCGACAAAATTATTTAGTATTTTTTTTTAATACATCTAACTCTCTCTAAGCCGCATGGGGCAAGGTTTTTA
>JANLXV010000489.1:0-15124 GCA_031365305.1 Chitinophagaceae bacterium | reverse complement strand
CCATTAACCGGGGCACACCCGCTCTAAAGGAAAGGAGAGCTTAACGCCTGATAGTCCCGGCCGCACCCCCGACATCCCTCTTCAAAGGAGAGGAGGCTTAGAACCTTTGCCGGTGATGGTTTTAAACAACAGCAAGAATTTTAGTAGTACAACAATAAAAATTTTAATTATTTTTGACCAAATTAAATGGTGGTTGTAGCTCAGTTGGTTAGAGCATCAGATTGTGATTCTGAGGGTCGTGGGTTCGAGCCCCATCATCCACCCAAAATCCCGGTAACCTTTTACCGGGATTTTTGTTTTTATCAATTGTGGCTGATAAAATTTACACTTTAAAACCTAAAAGCACGTTACATTAAAATGCAAAAAGAAACCATTCATCAGTTTGCAAAAGCTTTTGTTAATTAAACTTTTTACATTTATAATAACCATCGTATTTGGGTTATTTTTACGTATGAACAAAACAATGAATTTCATTATGAGTAAAAAATTTGTACCTGTCCTCTTTTTGCTGATTGCAGCCGGTTTGTTCGTTGCTTACACCACCATGGGAAACGCTGATGCAAGAAACGATAATCCCAAAACTAAATTTGAAAAGATCCTGCGGAACGTAGGCATTGTGCTGGAAGAAGGACACTATAGTCCTAAAAAAATTAATGATGATTTTTCAAAGGAGGTGTTGAAAAAATATATTGATGATCTTGATCCCGATAAGTATGTGTTCTACCAAAAAGATATAGATGGTTTTAAAAAGTATGAAAGCAGGATTGATGATGAAATTCATGGTTCCAATCTGGAATCGTATTATACAATAAGCGCCCTTTATACTCAACGGTTAGACGAAGCCTCTAAAAGTTATAAGCCCATATTGGCAAAGCCTTTGGATTTTAGTGTTAATGAAAGCATTCTTTTAGATGGCGATAAACGCACTTACCCGGTTACGGAAAAAGACAGGAGCGAGCTTAACCGCAAAAGAATAAAATACCTTGTACTCAGTAAATATTCTGATCTGTTAGATGAGAAAGAAAAAAATAAGGGCAAAAAAGATTTTGTAATTAAAGCGGATTCTTCATTGGAGAGGGAAGCCCGTGCTTCAGTTGAAAAGCAAATGGATAGGTATTTTTCTACCTTAAAAAATCACAATAAGCCGGATGACATGTTCAGTGATTTTGTGAATGCCATTACGGGTTCTATGGATCCTCATACTACCTATTTCGCACCGATTGATAAGCGTTCATTCGATGAAGTTTTAAGTGGCAGGTTTTATGGTATTGGCGCACAGCTTAAAGAGGATGATGGTAAAATAAAAGTGGCCAGCCTTGTTGCCGGTGGCCCTGCCTGGAAATCAGGAAGCATACAGGTTGAGGATGAAATTATAAAGATTGCCCAGGCAAAAGCAGAACCTGTTGATGTTACAGGGTATGCCGTTACTGATGCTGTAAAACTGATTCGTGGTGCGGAAAAAAATTCTGAAGTTAGGCTTACGGTAAAAAAAGAAGATGGCACAATAAAGGTTGTGTCGCTGATGCGGGATGTGATAAGCCTTGAGGAAACATTTGCAAAAAGTGCCGTTATTACAGGTGCACATAAAATCGGGTATATCTATCTACCTGAATTTTATGCAGATTTTGAACATCCTGATGGCAGAAGATGCGCTATTGATGTTGCCAAAGAAATTGAAAAACTTAAAGCCCAGAATGTAGATGGTATTGTTATGGATCTGCGTGGTAATGGCGGCGGATCGCTGTACGATGTGGTTGATATGGCTGGCCTTTTTATTGAAGACGGCCCAATTTGCCAGGTTAAAGGCAGAGATGAAAAAACCAACATTTTAAGAGACAGGGATAAGAATATTTTATATGGCGGCCCCTTAGCAGTAATGGTTGATGAATTCAGCGCTTCAGCGTCTGAAATTTTTGCTGCGGCTATCCAGGATTATAAAAGAGGCATTGTTATTGGCAGCACGTCCACCTATGGTAAAGGCACAGTGCAAAGGAGTATTTCTTTAGATCCTGAAGCTGAAAATGCCATGTTTAAAAAATCTGCTGAAGGCCTTGGAGATATTAAATTAACCTTCAGAAAATTTTATAGAATAAACGGAGGCGCCACTCAGTTAAAAGGTGTAACACCTGATATTGTGATTCCCGACAGGTTTGAATATATCAAGATTCGTGAAAAAGATAACCCCGATGCGCTTAAATGGGATGAAGTTCCGCAGGCAGACTATACCCCATGGAACCCCGGTTATGATGTAAAAAGCGTGGTGGCTTCAGCTAATGATCAATTGAAAAGCAGCCCAACTTTTAAATCAATAAGCAGCGATGTGAAAGTGCTTGAAGATAATTCTGATAAGGAATATTCATTAAGCCTTATACAATACCGTGCTGAGCAGGCTAAGGTGAGAACGACCGTAAAAAATCTTGAGACCTTATCAAAATTATCTACAGATCTGGCCGTATCTAATACAGCAGTTGATAGTGTTACATATAGTGCTGATAAAGATAAAGAGGCAAAGAATAAGCAATGGCTTAAAAGGGTTGGCAGCGATATTTATGTAGATGAAACCGTGAAGGTTTTAAATACGATGATAGGCCAGTTGGAATTGGCAAAGGCTAAATAACCGAATCAATAGTTTTATAAAAAATGCGGCATGCATGCCGCTTTTTGTTTAGGTAGAATTTGATTTGAAAATTATTGCAGGTACCGTTCCTGCAAAATATTTAAATGATGTTGCAAATGCCCAACGGTTATAAAGCCGAAACTGTTTACTGTAGCCGGGTTTCCATTGGAAATACCCCTGGCATTAAGCATCTCTTCAGTAAATGATTTAAATAAAATTTTAGTAGAGTTTCTTACAGCTACAAATTCATTTAAAAGATCATCCCACTTTCTGGCAGCAGCATTTGATTTGGCCGCATAGTCATTTTCTTCAAAACCAGGCAAGCTTTGTTGTTCCCCTCGTGCAATGCAAAGCGCACGGTAATTAAATATTCTTTCTGCATCAATAATGTGTTGCAGTAGCTCTTTTATTGACCACTTACCAGGTGCATAAGCATACGTTGATTTCTGTTCAGTTATACTTTGCAATACATTAAGTGCAGGCTGGTATTGATTTTTAAGTGCTTCCAGAATAGAGTTTTCATGTACTAAAGAAACATATTTTTCAAAAGGGGGAGGATAATCTCCGGTAACAGGTTTTGACATATTTATAATGTATGAATGACAAAAAAATGAGATTTTAAAACCAGGGTTTCAAAATCTCATTAAAAATAATTACTTAAAAAATTATTATCCTCTTTTCTTTTTTATAAGCTTAGGTTCAACTTTAATGTTATCCAGGTCATTATTTTTTTCACCCGTTATAGTAGCCGCCAATTTTACAGCTTCATAGGCGTTTAATATGCCACCGGTTTTACTTAGGTCGCTCAGGCTGGCTAATTCACCTGTTTCAGGATTTTTTACTTTTTCAGTTACAGGCGTGGCAGATTTTTCAATAACATATTTTAATTGCTTAGCGCTTAACGTGGGGTAATAGCTGAGAATGAATGCTGCAGTGCCCGCAACAACCGGGCAGGCCATACTTGTGCCAGAGGCATTGCTGTAATTATTACCGCCAGGCATAGTAGAATGTATACGAACGCCCGGTGCAAAAACGTCTACATTTTTACCATAATTGCTAAACTTGGCTACTATGTTTCCGAGAGCCGGATCGCCACTGGCGCCCACAGTAATAAATGTGCCGGCTTTTCCACCATCTATATAATTCGGGTTAGGAAAATTATCTGTTGTGTCTATATCCTTCATGCTGTTGCCTGCCGCAAGCACTAAAAGCACATTTTTACTTTCAGCAAATTTTACCGCATCATCAACCCAGGCTTTTTCAGGCGAAAATTCTTTTCCAAAACTCATACTTATGATCTGTGCGCCATTTTCAGCAGCATAACGTATGGCGTTAGCAATGTCCTTATCATGTTCATCACCATCAGGCACGGCACGCAGCATCATGATCTTTACATTATCTGCAATGCCATCAATACCAAGCCCATTATTTCTTACCGCTCCAATAATGCCGGAACAATGTGTGCCATGAAAGGGACTGCCAGCCATCACATCCCCGTTTCCATAGTTTCGGTCATTGATATCAGTTTCATCGTCCTGTACTATTTCTTTACGGTATTCTCTTGGCGCTTTATTTTTCATATCATCTTTCCGGTCTTCACCAGAAATATATTCATCAAGCTCCATTAAAAAATCTTTATTGGTTTGATCAAGCGTATTGTTGGCTCTTAAAATGCCAAGGAAGGCTGACCGGGCACGTTGTACATCCGGATCAGAGGATGTAAATGCCTCAAGCTCTCTGCCTGTAAATATTTTTTTGCCCATGGCAGGTTGTAAAATGCTATCACTTTTTTGAAGGGCGATATTTATTTTTTTAAGAAAAACAAGATCAATATCACTGTTATCCTTGTCTTTACCGGCAACACGGTCTTTAGCCTTCAGGTAAGTAAGCAGTTCAGCTTTTTCTTTGGGAGATGCATTTGATGTATCCGGTATGTCATTCCCGTATTTGGGTTTAAGTTTATAATAAACCCTGGCGGCTTCGTAAGAATCTTCTTTTACGTTTCTGCCATCTTTTCCTCCCAAAAAATTCCAGCCATATACATCATCTACATAGCCATTCTTATCATCGTCAATATTGTTACCCGGTATTTCGCCGGGGTTATGCCACAATACCTGCTTCAGATCTTCATGTAAAGTATCAACCCCACTATCAATAATGGCAACAACAACGGTTTTGCTTTTCTTCCCTTTTACAGCCTGGTAAGCCTTGTCCAGGCTGATGCCGTAAAATCCTGTTTCAGCTTTATCAAGCAGATGCCAGTTATCAGGCACTTCAGTTTTTACTTTATTGCCCTGGGCAGAAGTATTAAAAGAAATGAAAATTGAAAAAACATAAAAGAGTGGATAAAAAATTATTCTCATGTGTGTATGAATTAAGCTACAAATATTTGATTTTTAAAGAGACAAGACTGTACCGTTGATAAAGTTTTATAATAAAATTTACTTAACGTATGCGTTAATTGGCCTAAACCGTGAATTTGATACCCTGGGCTAATGGTAAAGTATCTGTATAATTTATGGTGTTGGTTTGCCGGCGCATATATATTTTCCACGCATCGCTGCCACTTTCCCTGCCGCCGCCAGTTTGTTTTTCGCCACCAAAAGCGCCGCCGATCTCAGCGCCTGATGTACCAATATTTACGTTAGCTATGCCGCAATCGCTGCCTGTTGCGGAAAGAAATTGTTCAGCTTCACGCATGTTTAAAGTAAATATTGAACTGGACAAGCCTTGCGGTACATTGTTTTGCATGGCAATAGCTTCCGGCAATGTTTTGTAGGTCATGAGGTAAAGTATGGGTGCAAAGGTTTCATGCTGAACGATGGCTGCTTCATTCTTAACTTCTGCAATACAAGGCGTTACATAGCAGCCGCTTTTATAGGCGGAGCCGCTTAATTTTTTGCCTTCCACAACAAAATTTCCGCCCTGCTTTTTACACTCCTCAATAGCAGACAGATAATTATTTACTGCTTCTTTATCAATCAATGGTCCTACATGATGGTGTTCATTTAAAGGATCGCCGATCCTTAACTGGCGATAAGCTTTTACCAGTTTTTCTTTAAACGCTTCATAAACACTTTCATGAATGATTATACGCCTGGTGGTGGTGCATCGCTGGCCTGCAGTACCTGCCGCACCAAAAAGACAACCTATAAGAGCCATATTCAAATCCGCCTGGTCTGAAATTATAATGGCATTATTTCCACCCAGCTCAAGCAGGCTTTTCCCAAAACGTTGCGCTACTGCGCTGCCTACGTCTTTCCCCATACGGGTAGAACCTGTTGCAGAAATCAAGGCAATTCTTTCATCTTTACAAAGCCATTCGCCGGTTTCCCTGTCACCGGTTATAAGTGTACTTACGCCTTCAGGTACTTCGTTCTTTAAAAAAACTTTTGCTATAATTTTTTGGCAGGCTATGGCGCAAAGTGGTGTCTTTTCTGAAGGCTTCCAAATACACACATCTCCGCAAACCCATGCCAGGGCAGCGTTCCATGCCCAAACTGCTACAGGAAAATTAAATGCTGAAATTATGCCGACAATACCTAAAGGATGATATTGTTCATACATCCGGTGGCCGGGTCTTTCGCTATGCATGGTTAAGCCATACAATTGCCGGGATAAGCCAACGGCCAGATCACAGATGTCAATCATCTCCTGCACTTCGCCAAGCCCTTCCTGCAGGCTTTTACCCATTTCATAACTTACTAATTTGCCGAGGTACATTTTATTTAAACGCAAAGCGTCGCCCACCTGGCGTACAATTTCGCCACGCCGTGGTGCAGGCCAAAGCCGCCATTGTAAAAATGCTGCCTCCGCCTGACTGACAACATTTTCATACGTTTTGTTATCTGTACTTACAACAGTTGCAATTAATTTACCATCAACCGGGGAATAAGATTTAATTTTTTTGCCTTTTGTAACCGGCCAGGTTTTACCTGTTGAAGTGCCGGCATTGGTTTCAATTATATTAAGTTTTGATAGAACAGTTTCCATATAAATAATTTAGAATTACCCTGATAAATGGGAAGCAAAGTAGCACTATTGTTACAGAAAGTGGCAAACCCTAATACTGCTCAGTATCGTTAGGAAAGTCTGACGATTTTACATCACTAATGTACTGTTGTACGGCAAGCGTGATATCATTATTAAGATTAAGATATTGCCTTAAAAAACGTGGCTTAAATTCAGTGTTTATCCCAAGCATATCATGCATTACCAATACCTGGCCATCACAGTGGCGTCCGGCACCTATGCCAATAGTTGGAATGCTTAAACTTTCCGAAACTTCCTTAGCCAATGCAGCAGGAATTTTTTCAAGAACAATTGCAAAGCAGCCAGCCTCCTGTAAGGCCAGGGCATCAGTTCTTAATTTATCAGCTTCTTCCTTTTCTTTTGCTCTTACGGTATAAGTGCCAAATTTATAAATGGACTGAGGGGTTAAACCAAGATGGCCCATTACCGGCACACCAGCATTTATAATTCGGTTCATAGACTCCAATACTTCGGTGCCGCCCTCCATTTTTATGGCGTGTGCACCCGTTTCCTTCATGATGCGTATGGTGGAGTGCATAGCATCTTTTGAATTGCCCTGGTAGGAGCCGAAGGGCAGATCAACAACAATAAGGCTGCGTGAGGAACCTCTAACCACAGCCGAAGCATGGTAGATCATTTGATCAAGAGTGATGGGCAACGTGGTTTCATGGCCTGCAAACACATTACTGGCAGAGTCTCCGACAAGAATAATATCTATACCTGCCGCATCAAATATTTTAGCGAAAGAGTAATCATAAGCAGTGATCATCGAAATTTTTTCTCCGCCAGCCTTCATTTTTTGCAAGGTGTTAGTGGTGATTTTCTTTACTTCTTTATTTACTGACATGATGATTTTTTTATTGATGAAGAACTAATAATGAAGAGTGAACAATGGATTTTAGCAAGACGTGTTCACTTACTGCTTTGCGGTTTTCATTACCACGCATTTTTACTTTTCAATTCCTGATACAAATGTTGAACTAATCCATCTGCCAAACCAATTTTAGGTACATAAATTTCATCAGCGCCCGTCCAGCGCATGGTGTTAATGTAAATTGATAATGCAGGCACAATAACATCAGCCCTGTCTTCCCGCAGCTTATAAATATTTATGCGATCCACCAACGGAACATTATTCAATTCTTTATGAAAGTCCTTCAGCAGTTCAAGCGATAAAGGTTTGCCTTCTTTTCTTTTACTTAGAGAAAATACCTTGTTGATATTACCGCCTGAGCCGATTGCAGTGACTTGCTTATGCCCTTTGATTTTTTCTTTCAGTGAGTTTTTCATATCGTCCCACATGGCTTCTGTTACCATATTTTTTAACAGCCGGATAGTGCCAATATTGTAAGAGTCTTTAAACACCAATTTATTATTGCTGAAAAAAGTGAGCTCTGTACTGCCGCCTCCTACATCAATGTATAAATAAGAATGGTCTTTATCCAGGTTTTCTGCAATATGGTTTTCATAAATGAAAGAGGCTTCAGCGCTTCCTGAAATCACTTCAATATCAATACCTGTTTCGTCACGTACTTTGGTAATAATTTCCTGTGCATTGCCGGCATCTCTCATGGCAGAAGTGGCGCAGGCTTTTAAATGACTGATACCATAAGCAGCCAGCAAATGCTTATAGGCCTGCATGGTTTGCATGATCATATCTTTTTTTATGCCGGATATTTCGCCGGTAGAAAAAACATCGAAGCCGAGCCTGAGTGGTACTCTTACCAGGTTTAATTTAATAAAAGATGGCATGCCATTGCCATCTTCAGTTACCTCTGTAATCAGCAGGCGTGCGGCGTTACTTCCAATATCAATTGCTGCAAGACGCACTAATACGTTTTATTAATTAAGTAATTGTAAGTTTCTATCTGCGACCTGGTGCGTAGCTCTTCCCCCGGTTTTACATAATTATTATCCAGGCTGTTATTTAAAATTCTTGCCTTCACATTATCTTTTAGCTGGATGTTTAATATATCTTTTAATTCATCCTGGATTTCTTTATTATGGATTGGGCATGCCGCTTCAACCCTGTAATCTATATTACGCACCATCCAGTCTGCTGAAGATATATACACTCTCTCTTTGCCATCATGATGAAAGATCATAACCCTTGCATGTTCCAGGTATTCATCCACAATGCTTATGGCATTTACTTTTTTCTTGAAGCGTTTGCTTTCAGTATACATGCAACATATACCCCTGATGACGAGTTTTAATTTAACACCCTGCCTCGCCGCCTCTGCCAGTTTTAATATTAAATCTTCATCGCTAAGAGAATTTAATTTTAGGATAATTGAACTGTGTTTGCCTTCCCTGGCAGCTTTTATTTCCCTATCAACTAAAGTAGTAAGGCTTTTACGCATGGTAACGGGGCTTGCCAATATTTCTTCACATTCTTTAAGCGCTAAAATATTTTTAGGATTTTCCAGGTAACTGAACAGGCGGTTGATATCAACCATAATGGCCCGGTTAGAAGTCAGCAGGCAATGGTCACAATATATCATAGCCGTTTTTTCGTTAAGATTACCGGTGCTGATAAAACCATATTGGATGGTATGATTTTCCACACGCTGTTTTATGAGGCAGATCTTTGCATGTACTTTTAAAAACGGCATACCTAATATTACTTTTACCCCGGCATCTTCCAGTTCTTCTTTCCAGTCAAGGTTGGCTTCTTCATCAAACCTTGCCCTTAACTCTATAACAACTGTAACCTCTTTACCACTGCGTACTGCATTAGTTAAAGCATTAATAACTTTTGACCGGGAAGCTAAACGATAGCAGGTTACTTTAATGCTGATCACATCCGGCGATATAGCGGCTTCACGCAAAAGATCAATAACAGAATCGAAAGAATGATATGGAAAGTTTAAAAGAATATCTCTTTGCAAAACCATTTTTGTAACACTGGTTACATTTTGCAGCAGCGGATGGATAAAAGGGCGATGGCGGTAATTAATGTTTTTAAAAACCTCATCCGGAAAGTTCATGAAATCTTTAAAATTATGGATGCGGCCACCGGATTGAATATTATCTTTTACAGATAGTTCAAGCCTTTTAATTAAGTAGGTGAGGAGCGCCGGATCAATGTCTTTATCAAAAATAAAACGCACAGGTTTTCCTTTCCTGCGGTTCTTTAAACCCTTTTCAATTTTTTGGATAAGAGAGGTGGATACATCATTATCAATATCAATTTCCGCATCTCTTGTAACTTTTACAATATGTGCCGAGAAAGTATCATGACCAAAAAATGAGAATATCCTCGGCAGGCAAAACCTGATTATATCTTCAAGCAGTATAATATAGTGCTGGTCAGTTGCCGAGGGTAAAATGATAAAACGCGGTACACTTCTTACCGGTACAGAAACAAGCGCAAATTTCTGTGGAATACTGTCATCGGCTTTAGAGAGTTTACATGCTAAGTAAATTGATTTATCATTCAGCGTAGGAAAGGCCTGCATGGTTTCAATCATCAGGGGTACAATATTGCTCCTGATCTCATTATTAAAATAATCAAGCACAAATTTTTGCTGCTCATCGTTAAGGCCGGTTTCTGTTACAAGATGAATGTTTTGGTGTTCTAATTCTTCCAATATCTCCAGCCAGATGCGGTTAAACTCGTTTTGTTGCTGGTTTACCTTGATGGTTATTTTTTCCAGTATTTCTTCAGGCGGGTAATCCGTAATATTATTATACTTCGTTTTAAATTCAATCATTCTTTTAAGGTTGCCCACTCGTACTCTAAAAAATTCATCAAGATTATTGGAGAAAATGCCAAGGAATTTAATGCGCTCTCTTAATGGCACTGTAATGTCTGCAGCTTCCTGTAGTACCCTGCCGTTAAAGGCCAGCCAACTCATATCTCTTATTATTAAGCGTCTTTTCCTCATCAGTAATTATTATTTGTGTCAGCAATTTTTTTAATGATTTCCGTGGTTGAAAATCCCTCCTGTGTGGGGATCACTTCTACCTTTCCGCCTTTGGCAAGTACTTCCTTTGCGCCCACGATAGTTTCAATACTATAATCTCCGCCCTTTACCAAAACATCAGGTTGAATAACTGTAATTAATTCCAGCGGCGTATCTTCTGAAAAAATAATTACGGCATCAACCATTATCAATGAGGCAACAAGATAAGCCCTGGAAAGCTCACTGTTTACAGGACGCAAATCGCCCTTTAATCTTTTTACAGAAGCATCAGCATTTACTGCAACGATTAATATATCACCGAATGAAGCGGCTTCAATAAAAGTATGGATGTGCCCCTGGTGTAAAATATCAAATACGCCATTGGTGAAAACTACTTTTTTTGAAAGTAGCTTCCAAATGTGCAGTTGCGGCTTTAGCTGATCAATCGTGTATATCCTGCACGACAGGGGGAGACTTAACTTCATGTTGATTCCTGTTTTTAAAAACTAATATCATAAAACTAATAATTCCGACAATGATAACTATAGCAGTTGAAACACCCCATATCAGCCAGCCGAAGGATACATTGTCAACATCATAAATAAGCAACACTTCCTGCACAGCGATAGGGAAGGCACCTATACCTCCTGGAGAAACGATCATGCCTAATGTTGCAAGACTTAAAACGCTGGATGCCTCAACAATGCCGAGGTGAGAAGTGGCGGACAAGGCTGAAAAACCCACATAGATCTGCAATAAATACATCAGCCATATAAAAATGGTATGGCCAATAAAACTGCCTTTTCTTTTTAAAAACCGTATGGCATGTAAACCTTCACGCAGGCCATGAAAAAATTTATTTATTGATTTTATAAAGAGTATGCTTCCGAATTTTTTAACGCTCCACCTGGCAATTATTATAAGTGCAATAATGGCCACGATCACCGACGCTATTGTTAGGAGAAAGCCCGCTGAACCCGCCAGGTGTATCCCATTAAATTTTTCTTTCACAAATTCGCTTACACGGTTTACCTGGATGAGAATGGTAAAAACCACAAGAATGAAATAGCAGACCAGGTCAAATCCACGTTCAATTAAAATAGTTCCCAATAATTTGTTCATTGGAATATTTTCATATTTGTTGAGCAAAGAACATTTTAAAACTTCGCCGGCACGTGGTAAAAAAGTATTGGCTACATAGCCAGACATTACAGCATAAAATGTATTTGATGTAGCAGGATGATAACCCAAAGGCTCAATCAAAATTTTCCAGCGTATGGCACGGCTAATGTGGCTTAACACACTCATAGTAATAACAGGGATGATAAGCCAATAGTTAGCCTCCTGCAATGATTCAGAGAACTGCATGCGTTGTAAAGCCGTCATTTTATGAAATTGCCACCATACTAACGAAATGCCTAAGCCCAGGAAAAGAGCATATTTTAAAATAGGAAGTATTCTTTTCATACGCAGGGTAAACTACATCGGTTGTTGGTTCTTATAAAAAGCAATTACTGTTAATTAAGTACCAGGTTATCTATCAATCTTATTGTATGGATTGAAGCGGCAATAAGCGCTACCATTTTATTTGAACCCTGGGATGCTATGACCGGTTCTAACGTTTCAGCATCGGCAATTTCTACATAATCAACTTTAAAACCGGCGCTTTCTAACACTGCTTTAGCACGGGATTTTAATGCGCCAATATCGTCATGCCCAATTCCGGCATGAATGATATGTAAGGCATGATAAAGAGCCGGCGCCTTGTGTCTTTCGTCTGTTGTCAGCCGCATATTTCTGCTGCTCATCGCTAGCCCGTCAGCTTCTCGTACCGTTTCGCAGATCACCATCTTTGTTTCACTCTGCATTAAGGTTAATAATTTTTGAATAACCAGGCATTGCTGATAATCTTTTTGACCCGCATAAATAGTTGTTGGGTTGATGATTTGAATCAAACGTTTAACCGCCTGGCAAACACCCTGGAAATGCCCTGGCCGGTAATTTCCCTCTAATACATTTTCTAAAAACCCCAGGTCAAAGTGTACAGATGTATAACTACCATCCGGGTACATATCTTTTACCCCGGGCAAAAAAAGTACATCGCACCCGTTTCTTTCCAGTACATAAATATCTTTTTCCAGTGTCACGGGGTATTTTTCAAAATCATCTTTGTTATTAAATTGAGTGGGGTTAACAAATAGACTGGCTACTGTTATATCGCTTTCATCTTTGCAACGGTGCAAAAGCGATAAATGGCCAGGGTGCAAAGCACCCATCGTAGGTACCAGGCCAATGGATGCAGAATTTAAAATTTCAACCTGAAGGAATGCTTTTAACTCTTCTGACCTCTTAATTATTAACATCTTAAACTAATATGCATTAGTTGTAAATGTAAGTTAAACAGAAAATAAACCTAACTTTGCGGCCTCGTAAAATTGAACCGTAATTAACCTATAACAAATGTCGGGTAAAAAAAGAATTCTATTTATTGCTAATGAGATGTCTCCTTACCTTGAAGAAACAGAGTTTGCTGAAAGGGTAAATAAACTGGCAATCAAGGCTAATGATTCCGGCATGGAGATACGGTGTATTATGCCGCGGTTTGGTTTAATTAATGAAAGACGGCACCGGCTGCATGAAGTTGTTCGGTTATCGGGTATCAATGTTTCAATAGATGGAGATGATTATCCACTAGTTATTAAAGTCGCTTCGTTGCCCAATGCCCGTTTGCAAATTTATTTTTTAGATAATGAAGATCTTTTTAAAAGGAAGTCTTTGTTTCATGATGAAAATGAAAAATGGTTTGATGATAATGCTTTAAGAACGGTACTTTTTTGCAAGGGTGCCCTGGAAACCGTGAAGAAATTTGGCTGGCCGCCAGATGTAATTCATTGCAGCGGCTGGATGACTTCTCTCATTCCGATGTATATTAAAACAGCCTATAAAAAAGAGCCGGTATTCAGCAATTGTAAAGTGATTTATACCATTGGTCAAAATACGTTTAAAGAAAAGATGGGTAAAGATTTTTCAAAACTGGCTACTCTTAATTCAAATATTAAAGAAAAAGATCTGGAGGTTTATGCAGATGGAAGCAATACATCATTATTCAGGGGTGGCGCTACTTATGCTGATGCTATAACTTTTGGTTCAGAAACAGTTGATAAAAAACTGGCAGAAGAATTTAATAAGGTGCGTGGAAAAAAGGTTTTGCATTTTAATGCAGATACAGATTTAACAGACTATTTACAATTGTATAACGACCTTGCCCAGGTTAAATAATTATAGCTAAAGGCATTTTTCCACACCCTTTTATGCGTTCATTTTTACTGCTTATTTTAGTTTGCAATATTTTTTTTATTTCAGGCTGTACTAAAATTGATAATACTACACTCGGGGCCGGTTTAATTCCTGCAGTTGATAATGTAAATACGTTTGAAACCGAGTTAGAGGTTGTTGCAAATAATTACGATACCTTAAACTGCACTACTATTTATCCGGCAGATAACCATGTGTTAGGTTACATAAGCAACGATCCATACTTTGGTAAAACAACCGCAGGTATTTATACAGAATTAAAACCTTCATTTCCTGCTGTTTTACCCGGCAATGCGGCAGAACGGCGATTAGATTCAATAGTATTGGTGTTGAGTTATAATGGTGCTTATGGCGATACTCTCTCATCTCAAAAAGTGGATGTTTACCAGTTAAATACTTCAGGCTTTAAGTTTGATTCCAGCACTTGTTCAAACCAAACACACGACCAGGTGCTTTTAGGGTCAAAGATATTTACGCCGGCCGCTTTAAAAGATTCTGTGCATGGCTTTCGTGAAAACAGTAATAAGCAATTAAGAATTACACTGGATAATGCTTTTGGAGAAACGTTGTTGAAAAAAGATTCCAATAGCATTTATAAATCTAATGCTGCATTTAAAGATTTTTTTGCAGGTTTTGCCATTGTGCCTGATACACTGTTTGGTGGTAACGCAGTAACCTATTATAACCTTCCCGACACAAATACCAAAGTAGTATTTTACTATAAGTATCCACTTTCATCATCTGCTGATACCACAGTCGCAGTAAATTTTAGGTTTACGGATTCGTCGGCAAGCGCTAACCCCATTTCCCATAACAGGGAAGGCGCTGAAATCAATAATCATCTGCAACATCCTTCCGCAGGCGACGATGTTGTATATATTCAAACAGCGCCCGGCACATTTGCCCTATTGCAAATTCCAGGGTTAGATACATTGTCAAACAGGATTGTTCACCGGGCTGAACTTGTGATGCAGCAGGTATATTCAACTTCGTCTTTAGATGCTAATTTTATTCCACCTAATTATTTATACCTCGAGATAAAAGGTTCTGATACTACTTTTACACCTATACCCTGTGATTTTACTACTCTCACCGGAACCCCTGGTGTATCAGCATTGGGAGGGTTTAAAAAGGATGCCATAGATGTGTTTGGAAATACTGTCTCGCAGTATACATTTAATATTTCCCGGTATGTGCAAAAAATTGTTACCAATGGCATAACCAATTATACCTTAAAATTAAGCGCCCCCGA
>JANLXV010000485.1:0-8446 GCA_031365305.1 Chitinophagaceae bacterium | reverse complement strand
TAAGCTTCGGCCGCCTTACGCTCCAATAGTTAGGCCCTTTCAGAACTTTAGTTTCTAAAATCTTCATACTTTATATGTTTGGCTGGTAGAGAATTTTGGTGTGAATATGCGTTGCTTCAGTGGATCAATTAACAGGAAGGTAGGAAAAATTAGTATTCAAAAAAAAATACATACCTCTAACTAAAGCTGTTTATTCAATTAATATACATTAGTCTACAGGTTTGTTTTTGCAGCAATACAAATCAAATTAAATATTAAGCCAATTGCTGTTTACTTAAATAAACTACATGCAACAACCCCTGGGGAAACTTTTTGCAATAGGTGGAGCGGAAGATAAAGGTGTAGAAGCAGAAAAAGGAGAATTGGTTAGAACCAATCTAAACTTTTTTGAATTAGGAATTCTGCGGAGAATTGTTGAAGAGGCAGGTGGCCCTCACATCAGGATGGAAGTAATTACTACAGCTTCCATGATCCCTTACGAAGTTGGTGAAAATTACCTGAATGCTTTTGGAAAAATAGGCTGTACCAATATTGGTATTATGCCCATCCGTAACCGTGCAGATGCGATGGATGGCAATTACATAGAACGAATAAAAGCCTGCGATGCAATTATGTTTAGCGGTGGTAACCAGTTACGCTTATCTGCAACGTTTGGTGGAACCGAGCTTTTAAAAATTGCGCTTAATCGCTATAATGATGAAGAAAATTTTGTTGTTGCAGGAACATCGGCAGGTGCTATGGCTATGAGCAATACGATGATTTATGAAGGGAATGCAGCCTTAGCCCATTTAAAAGGAGAAGTAAAAATTACGACCGGGCTTGGCTTTATGGATGACGTTATATTTGACAGCCATTTTGAAAAACGGGGCAGGTTTGGCAGGTTAGCCCAGGCTGTGGCTACTAATCCTGCTTGTGTAGGCATAGGTTTGGGAGAAGATACCGGGATGCTCATAACTGGCGGTAATAAAATGGAAGCAGTGGGTAGTGGCCTCGTAATTATTATTGATGGCCATGCTATAAGGCATAATAATATTGCAGACATACCCGAGGGCAATCCTATAAGCATAGAAAATCTTAAAGTGCATTTCTGCGAAAAAGGAAACGGCTATCTATTGCAGGAAAGAGCTTTTTTACCGGATGCTGAAGTAACGTCCGTACTTACGGGTAAAGCGGTATAAAATAAGCCATTAGGTCATCGAGTTAATGGTTATTGAGTAATTGATAATATTATTCACTGTTCACTGTTTTACACTGTCTTTAGCAGGTAATAATTTTTCTTTCCTTTTTGTATCAGCATAAATTTTTCATGTAACAGAAAGTCTTTGTTCACAAGCGTTTCAACAGAATCAACTTTTATTTTATTAAGACTAATTCCTCCTCCAATCACCATTTTGCGTGCCTCACCTTTACTGGACAAAATGTTAGTTTCTGCAAGCAGTGAAATAATATCAAGCCCACTTTGAATAGATGATTCTGCAATTTCAACTTCTGGAACGCCTTCCAAAACCTGCAGCAGTTGCTGCACTGTAAGCGTTGACAGAAGATCAGACGTTTGATTGCTGAATAATATTTGTGAAGCCTGAACCGCAAAATCATAATCTTCCCTGCTATGCACAAAGCAGGTTAATTCTTCTGCAAGTTTTTGCTGAAGTAATCTTAAATGTTCTCTACCGGCATGTTCGGTAACCAGCGCTTCTATGGTGTCTTTTGAAAGAAGGGTAAATGTCTTTAAATATTTTTCAGCATCTGCATCGGCAGTGTTTAACCAAAACTGGTAGAACTGGTAAGGCGATGTTCTTTCCGCATTAAGCCATACATTACCTTTTTCAGTTTTGCCAAATTTTCCCCCATCAGCCTTGGTTACTAAAGGGCATGTAAATGCAAAGGCTTCACTGCCACTTTTTCTCCTGATGATCTCTGTGCCAGTTACTATGTTGCCCCATTGATCACTGCCGCCAAACTGCACTTTACAATTCTTGTTTTTATTCAGCCAATAAAAATCATAGCCTTGTATTAACTGGTAGGTAAATTCGGTAAAGCTCATACCTGTTTCACCTTCGATTCTCTTTTTCACACTATCCTTAGCCATCATATAGTTAATGGTGATGTGTTTGCCTATATCTCTAATAAAGCCTAAAAAGTCCATGCTTTTAAACCAGTCATAGTTATTAACGATCTCAGCCGGATTTTCCTTTTCAGAATTAAAATCCAAAAATTTACTGAGCTGTTTTTCTATACCCTTTACATTGTGCTGAAGGGTTTCTTCGCTTAATAAATTTCTCTCTTCACTTTTACCCGACGGATCACCAACCATGCCCGTTGCACCGCCAAGCAAAGCAATTGGCTTGTGCCCGAACCGCTGCAAATGAATTAATATCATGATTGGCACAAGGCTACCGATATGCAAACTGTCTGCAGTAGGATCAAAACCCACGTAGGCCGTGGTCATTTCTTTTACAAATTGTTCCTGTGTTCCGCTGGTAATATCATGTATCAAGCCTCGCCATTGCAATTCTTTAATAAAATTTTCCATTATGAGTTTTTGTAGGGAATGTCTTTCACACTTTTTACTGAAAATGAGCAGCTATGAACTTCGTAAATTAATTTTTTCTATATAAAAGAGGTTCGCAGGAAAACTTTAATTTTAAATAAGTTTTATCAGCCGGCTGTTCCATTGCAGTTAACAATATTAATGGTGTGATATTCGTTTAATCAGGTCTGTAATAACCGTTCAAAATTACTGCCTGCGGTGAAATTATGAAAATTATTCGCTTTAAACTCCTGCTTATCCTAAGTGTGTTTTCATTCTCAGGCTTTTGCCAGTTCAGAAAATATTCCAATGAATTTTTAAATATTGGGGCTGGCGCACGTGGGCTGGCTATGGGCAGTGCCCAGGCTGCTTCTGTAAATGATGGTACAGCCGGCTACTGGAATCCTGCGGGGCTTACGGGTGTTAAAGATCATCCTGAAATAAATGTAATGCACGCCAGTTATTTTTCAGGAATTGCAAAGTATGACTACGCTAACGTGGCCTTACCAATCAATGATAATAAGAGAACGGTTGCATTATCCGTTTTAAGATTTGCTGTTGATGACATCCCAAACACGTTGTTCCTGGTTGAGCCCGATGGTAGTATTAATTACAATAATATCCAGACTTTCTCATCAGCAGATTATGCTTTCCTTTTATCTTACGCTCAAAAAATAAAACAAACAGATGCCGTTACAATAAGTGTGGGGGGTAATGTAAAAGTTATTAACCGCAAGGTTGGCAAGTTTGCTAAAGCCTGGGGTTTTGGCGTAGATGCCGGTTTTAAAATTCAGGCTAAAAAATGGTCTGCAGGTATTGTGGCAAAGGACTTGTCAACAACTTTTAATGCATGGTCATTTTCATTTACTGAAAAAGAAAAGGAAGTACTATACTTAACACGTAATGAAATTCCTGTAAAATCAACTGAACTAACAGCACCACGTTTACAAATAGGCGGCGCCTATAATTTTGTTTTTGGTAAGAATTTCAGCATTCTTGCTGAGGCAGATCTTGACCTTACTTTTGATGGCAAAAGAAGTACTGTGTTAAGCAGCGATCTTGTGAGTGCTGATCCACATTTAGGCCTGGAAGCTTCTATTAGCAAGGTATTTTTTATAAGGGCAGGTATTTATAACTTTCAAAGAGCCCTGGCAGACAAGGACACCACAAATCAAAAAAAGGTTTGGATTTATCAGCCAAGCCTTGGCGCTGGATTTAAGATAAGTAATGTAAATATTGATTACGCTTTCTCAAACCTTGCCAATCAATCAAACCCGTTGTATTCTCATATATTTTCTTTACGGTTTAATCTTGTAAAAAAAGAAAAACAGTAATTACCTGTATTAACCATGAAAAAAATAGTTATAATCATATTTGTTTTAATCAGCAACTATACCTTTTGTCAGCAATTTAATAATAGCTGGATAGATTATAATAAAACTTATTATAAGTTTAAGATTGGCAGTACAGGCTTATATAGAATTCCTGCTGCGGTTCTACAAACAGTTGGCTTAAGTAACACACCTGTTGAACAATTTCAACTTTGGAGAAATGGTGAAGAAGTACGATTATTCACCAGTGTTTTATCCGGGTCAATCCCACCTGATGGTTTTTTGGAATTTTACGGCGAAATGAATGATGGCAAAAAAGATAGCAGGCTTTACTTAGAACCGGATTATCAATTATCAGATCACTGGAGCCTTGAGACAGATACTGCCGCATTTTTTCTTACAGTAAATACTTTGGGCAATAACCTGAGATATATTTCTGCAGCCAATAATGTTCCGGGTAATACGCTGCCTGCCGAGCCGTATTTTATGAACACGGTTGGTACATATTATAAAGGCGCTTTAAATCTTGGGTATGCTGTAAAAGTTGGGTTCGAAGTTTATTCAGCATCTTATGATGTTGGCGAAGGTTATACAAGCGGCGACATCAATCCTAAAAACATTTATACAACTAAAATTGAAACGCCTAATTTATATACCAGTGGCCCGGCTGCCAGCATGTTTATTGCTGCTGCAGGTAACGCAGCTAACATTCGAAATATAAAAATTAAATTATTTGACAACGAGCTTTTAAACGAAGACATGTCAAATTATGCTTATATAAAAAAGGACATCCCTAATATTCCATTGCCTTATTTTACCAACCCTGATATTTCAATAGTGTCTGTTCAAAATACTTCTGCAGTGGCAACTGACGGTTTAGTATTATCTACCATCACTATTACATATCCCAGCAAATTTAATTTTAATGGAAAAGGCAATTTTAATTTTGAATTGCCGGCAACCAATTCAGGAAATTATTTGGTTATTGACAATTTTAAAACCGGCGGATTAGTTCCTTTTCTTTATGATCTTACTTCGGGCAGGCGCTATGCCGGCGATTTGTCTTTGGCTGGAAAGGTTCAGTTTGTGTTGCCGCCTGCATCAGATGTCCTTCGAAAATTTGTTCTAACCAGCCAGTCTGGTGCAAATATTAGAACTGTCCCTACATTGGAACAAAGAAATTTTATTGACTTTGCTGTACCTGCTAACCAGGGTAATTATTTAATTATCTCGAACCCGCTACTGTACAGTGATGGCAATGGTAACAATTATGTTGAGCAATACAGCGCTTATCGCAAATCTGCCGCAGGTGGTAATTTTAATTGTAAGATTTATGACATTGAACAACTTACTGATCAATTTGCCTGGGGTATAAAAAAACATCCGCTTGGGGTGAAAGATTTTATTCAGTATACAGTTAAAACTTTCCGGGAAAAGCCAAAATTTGTTTTTCTGGTAGGCAAGGGAATCCTGTATACCCATGCCCGCAATAATGAAAGTAATCCCCTTGTTAACCGGCTGAACCTTGTACCAACTTTTGGTTATCCGGCTTCGGATATATTATTGGTATCTGCTTACAATAGTATAGTACCGAGTGTTCCTGTAGGAAGGCTTTCTGTTGTTACGGGTACTGAGGTAGGTAATTATTTAGAAAAAATGAAACAGTTTGAGGCTGCGCAGGCTTCAGCTTCACAAACTATAGAAGATAAAGCCTGGATGAAGAACGTGATTCATGTAATTGGCGGTAAAGACAGCAGCGAAAGTGATTTATTTAAAGCTTACATGGAAAAGTATAGAACGGTAATACAGGATACTTTTTATGGGGCCAAAGTTGAAACCTTCTCCAAAACCACTCAGTCGGCTATTGAAAGCATAAGCAGCACCAGGATAGAAAGTTTGTTTAAAGAGGGCTTAAGCTTTGTTGGTTATTTCGGGCATTCATCTGCAAACGTTTTGGAATTTAACTTAAGCAGTCCTGAGAGCTACGAAAACCGGGGGAAATATCCATTTTTTAATGTGAGTGGTTGCACTGCGGGTAATAATTATATCTACGATACCTTAAGGCTTAGCGGCAAAACTTCTCTTTCAGAAAAATATGTACTCACGGCTAATCATGGCAGCATTGGCTTTTTGGCAAGTACACATTTTGGCGTGCCACCTTTTTTAAATATTTATAACCGCGTACTGTATAATAATATAGGTATTACTAATTATGGTAAGTCCATCGGTGAGCAAATGCAAAGTGTTATTGAGACGTTAGGCAGCGATATAACCACTGTTGATTATTTCACCAAACTGCATCTTGAAGAATTGATTCTTCATGGCGATCCGGCCTTAAAAATAAATGCCCACCCACGGCCTGATTACGTTATTGAAACCAGCACAGTAAATATTAAGCCTTCTCTTATTTCCATTACTGACAATAACTTTAATGTAAGCGTTAAAATTTTAAATATTGGTAAAGCTGTCAACGATAGCCTTAAAGTAAACATAAAACGGACATTGCCCAATGACTCAATAGTAGTATTGTATGATACCATTATTCCGGCTGTTAAATACGCAGATTCTTTCAATATAAATGTGACTATAAATCCTGTTACAGACAAGGGGCTGAATAAAATAACGGTAACAGTTGATGCTGATAACAGGGTAGAGGAGATGTCGGAAATGAATAACATTGTTATAAGAGATTTTTTCATTTTCGAAGATGCCGTTAAACCTGTTTTACCGGCGCCGTATTCAATAGTTAACAAGAACGGAATAAAATTTTATGGCTCAACGGCAAACCCGCTAAGTCCTGAAAGAGATATTATATTTGAAATAGATACTACGGAACTTTTTAATTCTGCCTTTAAAAAAAGCTTAACCAAACGAAGCCCGGGCGGCCTTATAGAGTTTTCGCCATCCTATACTTTTACAGATAGTACTGTTTATTACTGGAGACTCGGCAGCAAGCCGGATACCGGTAACGTTGTATGGTCCGATGCATCATTTGTTTATTTACCTAATAGTTCAACCGGGTATAATCAATCTCATTATTACCAGTTTTTACATAATTCATTTACTCAGCTTGTTCTTGCCAATGACAGAACCTTTAAACTAAAAAACACTGCAAGATCTCTTACCATACGCACAGGCTTGCGACCATTTTATGATTATGATAGAATTAATGTAAGCCTGAACACCGGCTATATTGAAAACTATGGATGCCATTTGGGGAGTCTCCAGATTTTAGTATATGATTCATCTTCACTACAGCCCTGGTCAAATACCACCACCGGTTCTTTTGGGCGTTTCGGAAGTTATCCTGTATGCGGCGGGGTGCGTCATCTGTTTGAATTTGCTTATGCAGATGCAGGCTATAGAAAAAGAGCCATGGATTTTTTAGATAGTATTCCGGCAGGGTATTATGTATCCATTACCAATTTTGGTACTAACACTAATTCTTCTTTTATTAAACAATGGATGGCAGACACGGCTACGCTTGGCCCTGGTAAATCTTTATACCATAAACTCAAAGCCATTGGTTTTACAGAGATTGACAGCTTTTATAAAAACAGGCCTTTCCTATATTTTTATCAGAAGGGTATTCAGAAATTTTCTCCACTTCAATTTGTCGGGCTCAAAAATTCTGACCAGATAGAACAGTCATTCTCGCTGCCGGGGCGCTATGCATCGGGTGATATGGAGTCTCCTGTCTTTGGCCCTGCAAAGGCCTGGAAAGATTTAATGTGGCAAGGTAAAAGTGTGGAAGCCGTAAATACCGATACAACTTCTGTTGAAGTTTATGGTATTGACATACAAAACAATAAAGTAAAACTTGCAACGGTTTATAATTTTAGTGATACCACTCTATCATTTATTGATGCAGTAAGATATCCTTATATCAGTTTAAAACTAAAAACCAGGGATGATGTAAATACCACGCCAACCCAGTTAAAATATTGGAGGCTGACTGCAGATTATTTGCCCGAAGGCGCTATTGCTCCGAATATCTTTTTCAAAATGAAAGACACAGTGGCTTTAGGAGAAAATATAGACTTTGCCGTTGCTTTTAAAAACATCAGCGAAGCTGCCTTCGACAGTTTAAAGTTGAACTTTATCATTACCGATCGTAATAATGTACCACACCAGATTTTTCTGCCAAAGAAAAAAGCACTGATCTCCGGCGATACTCTGATTGTAACTTATACCATTGACACACATGATTATTTAGGCACAAATACATTGTTTGTAGATATTAACCCGGGTAATGATCAGCCTGAACAATCACATTCCAATAATTTTATTTATAAAAATTTTGTAGTAAGAGGAGATAATATAAATCCGTTATTAGATGTAACGTTCGATGGTATACATATTCTTAATGAAGACATTGTTTCGTCACGTCCGCATATATTAATTAAGCTTGAAGATGAAAGTAAATCGTTAGCCTTAAATGATACGGCGTTTCTTAAAGTGCAGATAAGATATCCTGATGGCACCGTTAAAGATTACAGGTTTGATAATGATACCGTGAAATTCACACCAGCTAATTTATCATTAGGCCAAAATACGGCCACAATAGATTTTACACCTGTACTTG
>JANLXV010000476.1:0-5163 GCA_031365305.1 Chitinophagaceae bacterium | reverse complement strand
ATAGGCGGCCCGTTTTATCCCGGCATTGAGGCAAGCTGGTACCTGCGGGATACCTATCGCTTTACCGAACCTTTCCGCTTATCGCACACACTGCTTTCTGCCGGCGACATTACCAAACAAATGGCCGTGCCCTGGCAGGCTGATTTTTTTGACTGCCAGCAGGATGATGAACTTGCCTGGTGGCCTGCACAGCGGCCCGATAAAGTCTTTATTGATGAAACCCCACACATGCTTACGTGGACACGTGAGCATGTGAATGATTATCAAACTATGGTTGACCATTGGTATAAGCTGGGCTTTGTAATAAAAAAAGGGGAGAGGTATATTGAATCAGAACGGAATCCATAGCAGCATCTTAATTTTTATTTGAAAAAATTTGACATCATAATATTTGGCGGAGGCCCGGCGGGGGCTTCGGCTGCTATAGCTTTGTTGCAAAAAGGTTATTCCGTTGCAGTAGTAGAAAAAACAGATTATACAAATTTCAGAACCGGAGAAACCCTGCCGCCAAAAATAAACCAGGCAATTAGTTCCCTCTCTATTAAAAATTTATTTCAACAACAGCTTCCTGTTAACGCAAACCTTTCCTGTTGGGGAAGTGCATCTTTAGTTGAAAATAATTTCTTTTCTAATCCTTTTGGTAACGGGTGGCATGTAAACCGCAACAGCTTTGACCGCACCTTAATTGCCCATGCAAAGTATTTGGGTTGTAAACTATTTACAGAAAGTACAATTGAAAATATTATTCAGGATGATGATGCCTGGCTTATCACTATAAACCAAACAGGTAAGCATTATGCACTTACAGGCAGCTTTGCTATTGATGCTTCGGGCCGCAATGCCGTATTGGTAAAAAAAATGCAGGGCAGGAGAATTAATCATGATCACCTTATAGCAGTGTCTGCCATACAACAAAATATCTTCGGTAAAAAAACATCGAACTATACATTAATTGAAGCTGTTGAAAATGGTTGGTGGTATGCTGCGGATTTACCGGGCAACGCTATAGTATTTAACTATATGACCGATGCCGATGTTTATAAAGCTGAATTTAAAAAAGACAAAAACATATTTCAAAGAAAAATAGCCGAAACCAGATTTATACAAGAAAGGACTGACAAAACTATTACAACAACGCATCTGTCATCTGCCAATACATTCATCATGGATAAACAGTTTGGCGAAAACTGGCTGGCCATAGGAGATGCTGCCATGGCTTATGATCCTTTATCTGCTTCCGGTATTTTAAGAGCGGTGAATGATGGTTCAAAAGCCGCCGGTTATATTGATGACCATTTTAAAAAGAATAAAAAATCTTTTAAATATTATGCTGACAATAGTAAGATGAAGTATAAAAAATATCTGCACACAAAATTGCATTATTACAATTTGGAAACACGATGGCCTACGTCTGTTTTCTGGAAGAGACGAACAGGTAATCATATAAAATCTTCTGATGATAGCAGCGCTTCATTCAAATCAAATATCTCTTTTAATTCTTACTCAACATTGAATACTTAAGTTCGGGCAGGCGAAAAATGTTTCAGGAGCGGAGGTCAAAATTAGAATAGCATCAATGCAACGTTCCGCTTCTGCCCGTTGTCAACCTCATGCAACATCATTCATGGATTATCAAAAGCTGGTAAGAGATTGCCTTAAACAGAAGCCAGAAGCTCAGCGTGAGTTATATGAGCATTTTGCTGCAACAATGCTTGGTGTTTGTTTTCGCTACACCAAATCAATAACTGATGCTGAAGATGTGCTGCAGGATGGCTTTGTAAAGGTTTTTAAACATCTAAGCCAGTTCAGATCGCAGGGTGAACTGGGCGCATGGATCAGGCGTATCATGGTACATACCGCATTAAATTATCTTAAAACAAACAGGAAGTACCGGAACGACCTGGTGTTTGATGCTATGCCCTTGCACCCCGTTTCTACTGATGACCCATTGATACGACTGCAGGCTAAAGAATTATCTGAATTGATACGGCAGTTGCCCACAGGCTATCAAACGATATTTAATTTATATGCCGTGGAAGGTTACAATCATATTGAGATTGCCGCCATGCTCGGCATCAGCGATGGCACGTCACGATCGCAATATGCAAGGGCAAGAGCACTACTAATTGAATGGATTCGAAAATTATCATCACAAGCACATCATGACCACTATGGAAGAAAATAATTTTGAAAGGCGGGTGCGGCAGGAGATGAGTGATCTTAAAATTGATCCCTCTGATGCTGTATGGGAACAGGTGAGGCTCCGCATAGAAAAAAAGAAAAACAGAAGACGTGGATTTTTAATCTTCTTCTTATTGGGAGCTCTGCTATTAGGCGGCAGTTATGTTATGCTTTATTCACCTGCACGTTTATCAACCTCTGAAACCATTTTTAATTTTCCTTTAAAAGAAAAAACGACAAAAGAATCCATGCAAGCAAAGGATCCCGAAACTAAATCACCGGTTAATGAACGTTATAAGCCGGTTAAAGAAATTTCTGCTTTAAATAATGAGAAAGTAAAGCCTGTAAATGGCATTGCAGAACAGCAAAAAACTATCATTTATTATAAGTTTAAAAAAACTACTGCAAAGCCGGGCATTACGGGGAATGTTTTTTTTGTGAGAGGAATTGCTAATAATGAAAAACAAAATCTTGCCAGAAAAAATTCTCAGTTAAAGCCACAAAGCCTCTTATCACAGGACGAAGAAAAAAATACCGGCGATGTTCATACACCTATAGTTGCTGATGCAACTATTGAAGCAAATAATGTATTTAATATTGATAGTAGCCTTGCACTTGCTGATCCTTTTTCTATAAAAGACATATCTATTATTGTAAATCCAAAAGATAAGCTCTACGATTCTTTAAAGCTTTTCACAAAGGCCAAAAAGCAGGCAAAACCTGCATCCAAAAATAAATGGCATGTTGGTTTAAATGTTGCAGGAGGTTTGTCTTACATTGGCAGTCATTTTCTTTCCAATATTCTTTCAGCAGAAAAATCTTTGGGCCAGGATTATTTAAGCTCGGTACAAAATAACAACCCCGGTACCAATGGTTATTATACCATCATACCGCCACCATCGGAGGTAAAGCGGTCAGGTGCATTTGTTATAGGCTTATTTTTACAAAAAGAGTTTTCTGCGAAAACAATTTTTTCAACAGGGCTTAATTATCAAAAATTTACTGTATCAAACCCTGTTGGAAATTTAAACAATTCAACACAGCGATTTTCTTCCAGGTCAGCAGATAAACGTTACCGTAATACATTTAGTTTTATTGAAATGCCCTTAGAAGTGAAAGTCGGTTTAAGCAAAGGGAAAAAAATGCCGGTTTACTGGCACGGCGGTATCAGTTTATCTGCCCTCATCGGCAGTAATGCTCTGCAGTATAAAGGTGATAGTTTAGGCAGTTATTATGTAGACAATACATTGCTTAAGAAAGTGCAGTTTGGTTTTAGTACAGGGCTATCTGTTAACCTGTTCAATATAAAAAACAATCCTGTTACCATAGGCCCTTATTTATATTATGATGTATCAGGTGTAGCCAAAGAAGGCTTGTATAATAAACAACATTTTATATTCACTGGTTTACGCACGCAACTATTATTCAAAAGAAAATAAAAATTACAGACAACGCTTTTAACCTGTTACATGTCAACCTTAAAAAAAATCAACATGAAAAAATATATAGTAGTTTATAAAGCTGTAATTGTACTGTTGTCAGCATTTCTGCTAAGCGGCTGCGTAAAAGACAATTGCAAACAACTCTACACTTATTCCTATTACCTGCCGGTTTATAAAACAACTGCAGAAGTAAAGGCTAACATAAAGAGCAATGCGCCAAGGCAAATAGAAAATGCAGGCAAAATATATATTAAAGGCCGGTACATCTTTTTAAATGAAATAGATAAAGGCATTCATATCATAGATAACAGCAATCCTGCATCGCCTGTGAATGTGTCTTTTATTGATATTCCGGGCAATGTTGACCTGGCAGTTAAAGGCAATACATTATATGCCGACCTGTATACAGACCTCGTAACTATTGACATCAGCGATCCGATAAACATAGTAACCAAAAAATATAATGAAGGTGTTTTTCCATACAGGGCTTACAGCAATGGGTTTTATGGTGATACCTCTAAAGTAATTGTTGACTGGATAAAACGAGATACCACGGTTGCAATGAATTGCGGGTATAGTGGAAGATTTCTTGCAACAGATGTATTTGTTTCACCGCTGGCATTAAGTAGCAGCAGCGGCGGAAAAAGTTCCGGCTCACCCATAGGGCAGGGCGGTTCAATGGCAAGATTTGCAATAGTTGATGACAGGATGTATACCGTATCTGATGCCAACCTTAATATTTTTGATATAAGTAATGCCAATAACCCTGTTTATACCAATGCACTTTCTCTTAATTCACGGTCTGTTGAAACGATATTTCCTTTTAAAAATAAACTCTTTATCGGCACACAGGCAGGTATGTTTGCCTTCAATACCAACAGGCCTGACCACCCGGAGTTTGAAGGTCAGTTTGAGCATGTAAGGAGTTGCGACCCTGTAATTGCTGATGATGACTATGCTTACGTTACGCTTCGTTCAGGCAGTAGCTGCCAGGGGTTTACCAATCAACTTGAAATTTTAAGGCTTAATAATTTTACCAATCCGCAACTACTAAAAACCTATGAGTTAACCAATCCCCATGGCCTTTCCAAAGATGGTAACCTGCTATTTATTTGCGATGGTGCAGATGGCTTAAAAGTATATGATGCAAATAATGTTACCAATCTTCAACTCATCAAACATTTTACTAATCTTGAAACTTATGATGTTATTGCCTACAACCAGATTGCACTGGTAGTAGCTAAGGACGGTATTTACCAGTATGATTACTCAAACACCAATGATATTCACCTGGTAAGCAAAACAAACTTTGCAGATTAAAAATGAAAAAAACATTTAGTGTGTTGATGTTGACTGTTATGGCATGTCTGTTTGTTTCAGCCCAGCAACATACCATAAAATTTAAATCCATAAATTCTGCAGGGCTTATTGTGGGTGCTAATGAAAATAATATATTAATTCAATCAATTAATGGCATAGCATATAATAGCTGGTATTCGGGCATTGGTATAGGTATAGATTATTATAAGTATAATACCAT
>JANLXV010000461.1:0-10337 GCA_031365305.1 Chitinophagaceae bacterium | reverse complement strand
ACCGTGATTTTCATTATAGATTTTTCTCTTATATTTCTCACCGCATACCGGAGATTAGTGATGAGTTGTACAGGGTTGATGATGCCATGAAAGCAGGCTTTGGCTGGGAGATTGGCGCCTTTGAAAGCTGGGATGTTTTAGGTGTAGCTGCAACAACGAAGGCTTTAAAAGAAGCTGGCTATACCGTTTCACCATGGGTTGACGAGATGCTCACCAAAAATTTTACGACGTTTTATACTATAAGGAATAGCCGTAAGTTTTATTATGATATAAAAGCTCAGGATTATAAGCCGGTACCCGGTGCTGAAGCCTTTCTTATTTTAAGTAATAACAGTGATAAGCTGGTTTGGAAAAATAAAGCCTGCAATGTTTATGATGTAGGCGATGATGTGCTTGGCCTGGAATGGAATACTAAAATTGGAAGCATTGGGCCTGAAGTATTACAAGGTATAAACAAGAGTATAATGCTTGCTGAAGAAAATTTTAAAGGGCTTGTAATTGCGAATGATGGTGCACAATTTAGCGCCGGGGCCAATGTGGCACTCATCTTTATGCTGGCGGCAGAACAGGAATTTGAAGAACTGGATGTAGAGATCAGGAATTTTCAAAACACGATGATGCATTTGCGGTATTCTGCAATTCCTACAATTGTGGCGCCGCATGGCTTAACACTTGGTGGTGCCTGCGAAATGTGTTTGCATAGCGATAAAGTTCAGGCAGCAGCAGAAACCTATATTGGCCTTGTAGAACTTGGGGTGGGTTTGATACCAGGCGGTGGCGGTACAAAGGAATTTGCTTTGCGGGCTGCAGATGATATGCATGAGAATGAACCGGAGACCATTACTTTACAGCAACGCTTTTTAACCATTGGCACGGCGAAAGTGTCAACATCAGCTAAGGAAGCATACACGCTGGGTATCTTAAGAAAAGGGATTGATAATATCAGCATGAATCAGTCCAGGAGAATTACAGATGCAAAAGAATCCGTAATTCAATTGTACGATAACGGCTACACCAAACCTGTGCAGCGCACAGATATCAAGGTACTGGGCCGTGGCGGGTTAGGGATGTTATATGCAGGCATTAATGGTATGTTGCGTGCAAACTATATTTCTGAGTATGACGTAAAAATTGCCAGTAAGCTGGCCTTTGTGATGTGTGGTGGCGATCTTACTGAACCAACACTTGTAAGCGAACAATATCTCCTGGATCTGGAGCGGGAGGCGTTTTTAAGTTTATGCGGCGAAAAGAAAACACTTGAAAGAATTCAAAGTGTAATTAAAGGTGGCAAGCCGGTAAGGAATTAAGTACACAATAAATTTTGAATTGTTAATGGTAAATTGCTAATTAAAATTTATACTAAAGTAAAGCCAACTCAAAACTTTAACCGCTTACAATTAACCATTCACAACTTACCATTCAGTAACAATGCCTACCATTCTTTCAGTAAATGGATTATCAAAAAATTATGGTTCAGTAAAAGCCTTGCAGGATGTTAGTTTTGATGTGCCTGCCGGTTCAGTGTTTGGTATTCTTGGGCCTAACGGGAGCGGTAAAACAACTTTACTTGGCGGTATTATGGATGTGCTTAAAATGACATCAGGCAGTTATAAATTATTTGATGAGCCGGCCAATGAGAATCATCGTAAACGCATCGGCACGTTGTTGGAAACACCCAACTTCTATCACTATTTATCCGGTGAAGCTAACTTAACAATAGCTGCAGGTATTAAGCAACGCGGCTTAAACGATATTGACCGTGTGCTTAAAATTGTAAATCTCTATCAAAGAAAAAAATCAAAGTTTAGTACCTATTCGCTTGGGATGAAACAAAGACTGGCGATTGCTTCCTGCCTTCTCGGAGATCCTGAAGTTATGGTGTTTGATGAGCCGACCAATGGCCTGGATCCGGAAGGTATTGCTGAGATACGTGGCCTGATAAAGACTTTAAATGCAGAAGGCAAAACCATTATCATGGCCAGCCATCTTTTAGATGAGGTGGAAAAAGTTTGTACGCATGTGGCCATTTTAAAATTCGGGAAACTATTAGCTACGGGCCATGTGAATGAGATACTGGCGACAGAAGATGTTGTTGAAGTTGGTGCAACAGATGTTGATGCGCTTAAAGATGTATTAATGAACCTCAATGGATATAATGGTCTTCAGCGTTTTCAAAATTATATACAACTATTTTATACTTCCGGTAAAGCTGATCTGCAGCAGATCAATAGTTTTTGTTTTGAAAACGGCATTGTGCTTAATCATCTTGCCATGAAAAGAAAAAGTTTGGAAACTAAATTTTTTGAAATAACACAGTAATGTTTTGAAAGAGCGTTTAGAAATTGAATGGTTAAAGATAAAAGGCTACAGAACCTTTTGGGTGCTATCTGCGCTTTTTCTTATCAGCATTTTTGGCATTAACTATTTTGTATATTATGTAAAGCAATTAACGGCTAACAGCGCTCCGCCTATAGATGCTGTGCTGGGTAAGCCTTTCAGCTTTCCTAATGTATGGCATACGGTGAGTTTTTTTTCTTCTTTCCTTTTGATAATCCCCGGCTTAATGATCATCACTTCTATTACCAATGAGTTCACTTATAAAACTTCACGTCAGAATATTATTGATGGCTGGAGCCGCAGAGATTTTATATCAGTAAAGATGGCGCTTGTGTTGCTGCTGGCGGTAATTTCAACCGTCATTGTTTTTATTATCGCGATAGTTTTCGGCTTATTATCTTCTTCATCGTTCACTTTTGAAAAAATTGAATATGTTGGATTTTTCTTTATACAGGCAATGTCCTATTCAATGTTGGCTTTGCTGATTAGCCTTTTCATAAAGCGTTCCGGTTTAGCCATCGGGTTATTTTTTCTATACAGCTTTATCATTGAGAATATGCTTGGGTTTTTACTAAATTTTATGACAGGCCACGTAGACCCAAGAACCGGTCCGGGAAATTTCTTCCCGTTAAACTCAGTTGATAGCCTTACTCCCTTTCCCTTTTTTAGAAACATTATTGATCTTGGTACAACTACTTCACGATGGATTTTACTCGCAATATCAATCTTATACCTTTTAATTTATAGTGCTGTCTCTTATAAAAAGTATAGCAGGGACGATCTTTAGCCTTTGGCAGTAAGGTCTTTTAAAGCCACATCTAATGAGGGATATAAAAAAGTAAAACCTTCACTTCTTATTTTTTCTGAATTTACCGTAGCGCTTTTAAGAATTTCTATACTCTTTTCTCCAAGTACAACCTTCAATGCAATTTTAGGTATGGAAACAGGTATATGAAATGCTGGCCGTACCAGGTTAGCCAATTTACAAACCACTTCTTTATTTGAATTTACTTCAGGCGCAACAGCATTGTAAATACCGGCAATGTGTTCGTTGTTTAAAGCGTATAATATTAGCCTGCAAAGATCATCAATATGTATCCAGCTCATCTTTTGTCTGCCACTGCCAGGCACGCCGGCGATACCAAAAGTGAGTGGCTTCAAAAATTCTTTCAATGCACCGCCATCTTTGCTAAGAACAATACCGAACCTTAATATTACTAAGCGTTTTCCGGTATTTATTACAGGCTTAATGCTGTCTTCCCAAAGCTGGCAGGTTTGTCCTAAAAAATCCTGGGCAGGTGGCTCATCTTCCCGGAAGCCATGCCAGCCTGCTATCGGTGGCTTGCTATCTGCGCCATACCAGCCGATTGCAGATGCAGAGATGACCGTTTTTACAGAATCTATTTTTTTCAATGCCTTTACAAGAAGAGCAGAGCTTTTAGTGCGACTCTCAACTATTTCCTGTTTATATTTTTTTGTCCATCTTTTAGCCATCACATTAGCCCCGGCAAGATGAACAACAACGTCGCATGTGCCGACGGCTTCTATATCAATAGTGCCTTTACTAATGTCCCAAAGTGCAAAAGAAACACCAGGTTGATCGGCGTCACCTTTTTTAATTTTCCTTGTTAGGATAATTACTTTGTGACCCTGCGCTGTCAAATGCGTTGTTAAATCTCTTCCTATCATGCCGCTGCCACCTGTGATGAGAACTGTTGCCATAGTTTATTATAAAAAAGTTAGCAAGTATACCCTATAACTTTGCTGTTTCGGTTTACTTGAATAGTGTAAATTTATTATCTCTAGTTTATTTATATGAAATTCATCGCCCTGCTTGTTGCATCAGCCTTATTCAATTTTACGCTTTATGCTCAGCGGATCTCTTATTCAAAACCTGAAAAAGACGATACCCGCTCACTCATATTTGAAATTATCGGAAAGGTAGGTGGGAATTTTCTGGTTTATAAAAATGTGCGCACCAACAATGCGATCAGTGTTTATGACAATGATATGGAATTAAAAGACCGTGTTGATCTTGACTTTATTCCGGATAGAACCTTTAATGTTGATTTTGTTGCTTATCCTGATTTTAGCTATATCATCTACCAATATCAGAGAAGAAGTATTGTATATTGTATGGCTGCGAAGATTGACGGCAATGGCAAAAAACTGGGAGAGCCTGTTCAGCTTGATACGACCTCCTTAAGTGTTTTTGCAGATAATAAAATTTACAATACCATTTACAGCGAGGATAAAAAGCAGATAGTCATCTATAAAATTCAAAAGAAATATGACAAGTTCAACTTTACAACTTTGCTTTTTAATACGGCTTTAGAGCTGCAAAAAAAATCACGCTGGGTAGTGCCTTATGAGGAAAGAAGGGATGTGTATAATGATTTCTTTGTAGATAATGATGGCAATTTTGTTTTCGCTAAAAGTGAAAAAGCAAGCGCACGAGACTTGTTATCCAAAGTTTTTATTATTACGAAGCCGCCACTGTCTGATACGTTTTCCATCACCCCGGTAAATATCAATAATCTTTATTTAGACGAAGTAAAACTTAAAGTGGATAATATTAATAAAAGGCTTGTGCTTAATTCATTTTACTATTCTCAAAAAAGAGGCAATATAGAGGGCTTGTTTATAGGGATATGGGACAGGCAAATGGATTCACTCATAGTGCAGAATACAATTAAATTTAATGATACACTTAGAAAGCAGGCTAAGCTGAATGGCACGGTACGCATAGCTTTCAACGATTTTTTTATTAAGAATATCATCCTTAAAAAAGATGGTGGCTTTATATTAACAGGTGAAGATTATAATACGCAATCTCGTTCAACGCCCTGGAACAGGTATGATTTTTTGAATAATTATTCTTCTTTATCCTCTTATAATTATTACCTGTATTCACCTGCAGGTTATTGGTACAGGCCACGGGGCTGGTATGGTAATAATAATCAAACAAGATATTATTACGACAACATTGTGGTGATGGATATTTCTAAAACTGGTAACCTGCAATGGGCTAATATTTTACATAAGAGCCAGTTTGATGATGAAACAGATAATTTTTTGAGCTACCAGATTATGAACACCGGTGATGAACTTCACTTTTTATTTAATGAGCTTGAGAGAAGGAACCAGCTTATTGCTGACCAAAGCATAACTTATGATGGACGTTTAAAGAGAAATCCAACCTTAAAAAGCTTAGATAAAGGTTTTGAGTTTATGCCAAAGTTTGCAAAGCAGGTAAGTGGTAAACAAATAATAGTGCCATGCACCATGCGCAACTATATTTGTTTTGCGAAAATTGATTACTAAGATCGCCTTTGCATTTAATACCATTCTTGTTGTTATAACACCACCGAATGATATACTTTTGAAAAGTACGTTTCAAAATATTTTTGGTGGTAGGCGTTTTCAAGGCAAATAATCCTGTAAATAATTTCCTCTTGTTTTTGTATGGCTTATTTTTAAAGTTCGCCATACTATCTATACAACCTACGCCCGCAATCAATCCTGGCGATGGCCCGCTGTATAAAGCAGCTATTATAAAGTTGCAATCTGTTGTATCCGGAAATTCATTTGTTTACATGCTGATGGCTTATGGTTTAATATACTTCCAGGCCATTTCATTAAACCGCATCATCAACAACCAACGAATGATGCAACGCACTAATTATTTGCCGGGTATGAGCTATTTGCTGATCACTTCATTATTTGTTGAATGGAATTTTCTTTCTGCCCCGCTTATTATTAATTCCATATTGATATGGACCTTTTCCAAAATGATGTCTTTATATAATGATACGTCGCCTAAAGCAACATTGTTTAATATTGGCATGTTAATAGGCGTTGCTGCATTTTTATATTTTCCGGTAATTGCGTTTGCTTTTATAGTAATGATAGCCCTCATATTTCTACGCCCCTTCAGGTTACCGGAGTGGATCATGACCTTACTTGGTATTTTAATGCCCTTTTATTTTTTGTTTGCCTGGTCATACCTTAGTAATGATTCAACACTTTTCAGATTTCCTTTTTTAAAATTTAATTTGCCCCATTTCACCATAAATTATTTTAAATCAGCAGCCATTGCGCTGGTTCTGATGACGTTTATTTATGGCGCATTTTTGCTCAGGTTAAATATGATGAAGCAAATTGTGCAGACAAGAAAAAACTGGTCATTGCTATTATTTTACCTCCCGGTGGCTTTTATAATTCCTTTTATAAATAGTACTAATAATTTTGAATATTGGATATTAACCGCAATACCTCTTGCTGCATTTATAGCCTGTGCATTTTTTTATACAACCAAAAGATGGGTAGGCTTATTATTACATTGGCTGATGGTGGGGCTTGTAATTACTATAAGTGTTCTTTATAAATAACCAGTATCGTTTACATTTGCAGTTCAAAAAAAATATAACCTTATGAAATTTGGGGTTGTGGTTTTCCCAGGTTCAAATTGCGACCAGGATATTATACATGCGCTTCAAAATGAGCTGAGGCAGGAGGTTGTACCGCTGTGGCATAAGGATAAAGATATTTCTGCTTTTTCTGGAGATGATTGCATTATACTGCCCGGCGGATTTAGTTATGGTGATTACCTGCGGTGTGGTGCAATAGCAAGGTTCAGCCCTATGATGCAAAGTGTAATCAGCTTTGCCAATAACGGTGGTAAAGTGTTGGGCATTTGCAACGGCTTCCAGATACTTTGCGAAAGCGGTTTGTTGCCCGGGGTTTTGCTAAGAAATGCGCACATGCAGTTTGTCTGTAAAAATATTTTTATAACCAATGATAATGAGGCTGCCGGGCCTGTATATAAAATACCGGTTGCGCATGGTGAAGGCCGGTATTATGCTGATGATAAAACTTTGAATAACCTTTTTAGTAATAAGCAGGTGATCTATAGGTATTGCAATGAGGTTGGAGAGATAAATGCTCCTGGTGCAAATCCCAATGGCGCTGTTTTAAATATTGCAGGTATATGTAACAGCGAGAGAAACGTTATAGGAATGATGCCGCATCCTGAGCGGGCCTGTAGTAAATTATTGAATAACCTGGATGGTAAAAAAATTCTTGAGCAACTCTTTTCTATAAACTAACGTTAATTCAATAATCTCGCAGCTTCAATAAAAACATACCTTCTGCACATATCGTAAATTTGTGCAAATTGAATACATTATGAAAAAAGTATTTTTTACACTTCTTACTATTCTTTCAGTAACCTTTTCCTTCGGGCAGATTTTAAACCCGGTTAAATTTAATTATACTGTAATTAAAAAAGGGGCTGGTCTTTACGAAATACATGTAAAAACGTTATTAGAGCCACGCTGGCATATTTATTCTGTAGCCAACCCTGAAGGTGGCGCTGAGCCAACAACATTAAAACTTAATAACGGCACAGCGGTTGGTAAAGTAAAAGAGAAAGGCGTATTGAAAACTATTTTCGATAAAGAGTTCCAGGTGAATCAAAAATATTATGAATCGAATGTAGATTTTGTGCAGCTTGTAAAAACAACAGCAGGCTCAGATAAAATTACCGGCACTATTACTTATATGGTTTGTAACGATAAGCAATGCCTTCCGCCTAAAGAAGTTGAATTTAAAGTAAAACTCTAAATGTATTTTCCGGCTTATAATATTTAAAGGATAACAATTTGTTATCCTTATTTTTTTAATTTCCATTATGAAGTATTTAAAGGCTTTGGCGATTTTGATGCTGTGTATCATTTGCTCATCTGCTTTTGCGCAAACAAAAATGCCTGTTGCCGAGGAGAAATCGTTGCTAAATACATTTTTAGATGGGTTAAGATGGGGCGCTATTTCAGTATTGCAGCCCTGCCTTTATGCAATGTTCCCTGTTACAGTAAGTTTCTTTTTAAAGAGAAGTAATACAAGAGCCAAGGGTATTAAAAACGCTGTATTATATTCCATTTCTATCATCACAATATTTACAGTATTAGGGTTTTTTCTAACGCTCATTTTTGGACAAAACACATTGTACCAAATCTCTACAAGTGCAGTTTTCAATATTTTTGTTTTCTTACTTTTTACAGTTTTCGGCATTTCTTTCTTAGGAGCTTTTGAAATTACATTGCCAGCATCCTGGACAAACAAGGCTGATTCTAAAGCGGGTATCAGCAGTTATTCCGGAATATTTTTTATGGCCTTAACGCTTGTCCTGGTATCATTTTCCTGTACGGCTCCATTTATTGGTTTGGTATTAGTAGATATAAGTCATCAAAAAGAAAGACTTGGTCCTATTGTTGGTTTTATTGGGTTTTCAACGGCTATTGCTTTGCCCTTTGCATTTTTTGCTTTATTCCCTGGGCTTTTAAATAAGATTGCAAAATCAGGTGGCTGGCTTAATACTTTAAAAGTGTCATTTGGTTTTATTGAACTGGCAATGGCCTTAAAGTTCCTTTCCAATGCTGACCTTGCCTATCACTGGGGATTGCTGGATAGAGAAGTGTATTTATCGTTATGGATTGTGTTGTTCGGTCTGCTCGGGTTGTACCTGTTAGGAAAATTGAAGCTGAGCCATGATGATAATTTACCGCTGAATGATTATGGCTTGCCATTTCTTTCGGTAACACGTTTATTCTTTGCTATCGCTACTATTGCTTTTACGATTTATATGATCCCGGGCTTGTGGGGAGCGCCTTTAAATGGTATCAGCGGCTGGCTGCCTGAAAACAAAACCCAGGATTTTAATCTTGAGAGATTGTTCCGCAATTCAGCGCAGCAGAATGATACAACCACTTCGCTTATCCCCTCTAAAACTATCAGGCCAAAAAAGTATACTGATATTCTCCAATCGGAAATACCCGGTGTTGAAACATTTTTTGATTATGATGAGGGCCTTGCTGCTGCTAAAGAATTACGAAAGCCTGTGATGATTGATTTTACCGGTCACAGTTGTGCCAACTGCCGCAAAATGGAAAGCCAGGTGTTATCTAAACCTGAAGTAAGTTCCATTTTACAAAATGATTTTATTGTGATCAGTTTGTATGTTGATGAAAAAAAGGAATTGCCTGAAAGCGAAAAATATACGTCTGCGTTTGATCAGTCTTCTATAAAAACTGTTGGTGCAAAAAACCTGGATATTGAAGCAACGCTGGCTAACTCAAACGCTCAGCCGCTGTATCTTTTTGTTGATGAAAAAGGAAAACTTATTAAAGATGGTGGAGGCTTTGAGCCCGATATTCAAAGATTCATTTCTATACTGCATGAAGTAAAAGCTGAGAACAAAAAGCGTCATCCATAGTAGGCGCTTTAATAAAAGCGGATTTTCTCTACCTTCTCTTTGGTATTAGTTGGCAGGATTGTAACTTACAATTATGAAATATTTTTGCTATTTGTTTCTCCTTTTTGTAACAATTGCCTGTAAAAAAACCGGCTCCAATCTACCGTCCTTCGAAGGATTATGGATTGAAAAAAGTTTAAGGCTCGACTCAATAGACTTTAAAAATGAATTTTCGTCTTCAGATAATAATAAATTTGATTTCAACTTAAAATCTCAACCCTACAAGGATACAAGTCAGAACCCCGATTATCCTATTAACCATTCCGCTCTCTATAGTTATTATTTAGAGGGTAACTATATTTTTCTTTACAATTTTTTGTCTTCCTCAAGTGTTTATAATAAATATGATTTTGAATTAAGCGCTGATAGAAAAAGCTTTACTGTTAAGAGATTTTATAGCCGTAACAACCTGCCTGGGCTAATCGAATTTGAAAGATTAAAATAGAAGCTTTGGTTCGTTAAAATAAACCAAGATTATCCTGATTGAGTATTATTTTCAAATATATTCTGAAGTGCTTTTAGTTTTACATGCAGAAGGTGGCAGCGATTCAATAGGCGCTTTATTTCTCGCATGAGGCACAGGAATAATAGGATTTAATTATTTAGATCAAAAGTATATCCTTCAATAAAAAAACCTCTTTGTTACAAGAGGTTTAAAACTAAAACTATGGGGGGTTACTCAAATTTT
>JANLXV010000454.1:0-7253 GCA_031365305.1 Chitinophagaceae bacterium | reverse complement strand
GGGGTATGGTAAGTACATTGATATCGTAATAAAAAAGAACCTGGTTTCTGTAAGAGATTATGGCCGGGGCATTCCTTTAGGTAAGGTAGTAGACGTGGTAAGTAAAATTAATACCGGCGCCAAGTACGATAGTAAAGCCTTTCAAAAAAGTGTTGGCCTAAATGGCGTTGGTACAAAAGCGGTGAATGCCCTGAGCGAATATTTTAGTGTAACGGCGTTTAGAGAAGGCAAACAAAAACATGCGGAGTTTGAGAGGGGCGAATTAAAAGCTGATAAAAAGGAAGAAAAGTCCGCTGAAGATAATGGCACGTTAATCAATTTTATACCAGACGAATCCATCTTTAAAAATTATCATTATTTACCGGAATTTCTTGAAAACCAAATTTGGAATTATTGCTTTTTAAATGCCGGGCTTGTCATTAATTATAATAACAAAAGATTCATAAGTAAAAATGGTTTGTTAGATCTTCTGCAGCGCAAAACCAATGAAGATGAATTAAGATATCCCATCATCCACTTAAAAGGAAATGATATTGAGGTGGCGCTTACGCATGAAAGCCAATATGGGGAAGAGTATTACAGCTTTGTGAACGGACAGTTCACCACACAGGGCGGCACACATCTTTCTGCTTTTAGGGAGGGCTTTGTTAAAACCATTCGTGATTTTTATAAAAAAGATTATGATGCCGCAGATATTCGCAGCAGCATTTGTTCTGCAATAAGTCTGAGGGTGCAGGAACCTGTTTTTGAAAGCCAGACGAAGACCAAGCTTGGGTCGCAAAATATGTTTGAAGGTGGGCCAAGCGTAAAGAATTTTATTGCGGATTTTTTAGGCAGAGAACTTAACAACTTTTTACATAAGAATCTTTCTGTTGCTGATGCCATAAAGAAACGCATAGAGCAAAGTGAAAGAGAGCGAAAAGATTTGGCAGGCATTAAAAAGTTAGCCAATGAAAGAGCAAAAAAAGCCAATCTTCATAATAAAAAATTAAGAGATTGCCGTTATCACTTAAACGATACTGCCGAAGGGAAAAATAAAGATACCATCCTGGAGAAACAAAAGGAGAGTACTATTTTTATTACTGAAGGCGATAGTGCTAGCGGTTCAATCACTAAATCAAGAAATGTAGAAACACAGGCGGTATTTAGTTTGCGGGGCAAGCCTTTAAATTGTTTCGGCCTTACTAAAAAAGTGGTGTATGAAAACGAAGAATTTAACCTGCTTCAACATGCATTGAATATAGAAGAAGGCTATGAAACGCTTCGCTATAATAATATAGTTATTGCTACGGACGCCGATGTAGATGGCATGCACATCAGGCTGCTGATGATGACATTCTTTCTCCAGTTCTTCCCTGATCTTGTAAAAAATAATCATGTGTTCGTTTTGGAAACGCCTTTGTTCAGGGTAAGAAATAAACAGGAAACAATTTATTGTTACGACGAAACCGAAAAGCAGGAAGCTGTAAAGAAATTAGGCAACAAGCCTGAGATCACAAGGTTCAAAGGCCTTGGTGAGATATCTCCGGAAGAGTTTGGAAATTTTATCGGGGCAAATATTCGTCTGCAACCAGTGATGCTTTTACCCGACGTTCACATACAGGAATTGCTGGAATATTATATGGGTAAAAACAGCCCGTCACGCCAGGATTTTATCATTGAAAATTTAAAAGTAGAACTTGATCTTGCCGAAATTAGCGGGATGTGAATTAAATAAAGATTAAAAAGGAAAAAGTGCAAAGCAATAAAATCTATGGAAGAATAAAACCTTCAACTCTATAATAATCAAAATGCATATCATTTTATATAACTCATTTTTTTAATTTTAAATTTTTACATTAAAATGGTTCATGTAGTTTTTCAGCATGCTGATGTTGATGCGTTAAGAAAAAGTTTTCAATTGGATGAAACACTCTCAGGCCAGATTGTAGAAATAAAAGATGAATATGCGGTTGGCCCTCTGCAAAATATTTATGAACAAGAAGGTATTGCTGAAAGATTGAACTGGTGGCGTAAAGTTTTAGCTGGTGGAAATATTGATGGAAAAGCAGACACCGGTGAAGTGGATGATAATGCCACCGTGAACTTTCTGAAAGAATTATTAATAAACGATCCTGATGAAATAGCCTGGCTTTGGATAGGTCCCAATAAACATGACATCAGTGGTTACCATTGGCTCATCAGCCAGTTAGAAGAATTTTTAGGCCGGATCTATATTCTTCATCTTCATAACCTGCCTTTTCTTTCTGAAAAAGGCTCCATTTTTTATCCTGATAACATCTTTCAAATTCCGCCCAAAGAATTTTTAAAAGCAAAAAAACTGGCACGTCCTGTTACGGCTGCGGAGTTTGAAATTGATTCAGAAGAGTGGAAGAAAATATGTGATTTAAACAAAGGGGTAAGAACATTGGAGGGTGGTAAAAAATTACGCTTGCATGATTATGATGAGTATGATAATGAACTACTGAAATTTATCACGCCTGAGTTTCAAAAAGTAAATAAAATCATGCATCAATATTTTGCGAAATCAAAATATACAACCGGTGACATGTATTTGTTGTGGCGCATTAAATATTTAATTGAAGAAGGAAAGCTTCTTGCCCAGGGCGAAGTAAAAGGCATGAAAGACTTTGAAGTCAAGATAAAAAATATTCAATAATCAATACTCGATTTTCAATGTTCAGCACGTCGGTAACACTTGAAGGAATGTACAAATATTCAATAATCAATATTCAATAATTAACGCTCAAGTTTAAAAATGCCCGAAAGAATCTTTGATTTGGAAGATCGTCTTGTGGAATTCTCTTGCAGAATTGTAGATGTTGTTGAAGCCTTGCCAAATACCAAAGCTGGCAATTATATTGCCGGCCAATTAATAAGATGCGGGATGGCTCCTGCATTATTATATGGTGAAGCACAAAGCGCAGAATCAAGATTAGACTTTGTTCATAAAATGAAAATTGCTTTAAAGGAACTGAAAGAAACAAGGGTTTGTTTAAAAATTATTACCAAAACAGAATTAGTAAAACCACTTGATAAATTAAGCAATATTAAAGCTGAAACAGAACAGTTAATATCTATTATTGCAAAAAGTATTGAGACAGCAAAAAAAAATATTGATGCGCTTAAAAAAACTTGAATATTGTGTGTGGAATATTGAGTGTTGAATATTTGAATTTTGTCTTGTATGATTTATAATATTCCCTGATTAAATGGCCAAAACAATTAAAGAAGAGTATTTGCATAGTGATGCCGGCGTAAGCGGCCAATATAAAACGTGGTTTTTAGATTATGCCAGTTACGTAATATTAGAGCGTGCAGTGCCGGCAGTTGAAGATGGTTTCAAGCCTGTACAGCGCCGTATTCTGCATGCCATGAAAGAGATGGATGACGGGCGGTTTAATAAAGTGGCTAATATCATCGGGCAAAGCATGCAGTATCATCCGCATGGCGATGCCAGCATTGGAGATGCCATGGTAAACATGGGGCAAAAAAATTTACTGATAGAAACGCAGGGCAACTGGGGCGATGTGCGGACGGGTGATGATGCGGCAGCTCCACGTTACATTGAAGCAAGGCTGAGCAAGTTCGCACTTGAAGTAGCTTTCAATAATAAAACTACCGAGTGGCAACTAAGTTACGATGGCCGTAAAAATGAACCTGTAACACTTCCCGTAAAATTTCCATTGTTATTGGCGCAGGGTGCTGAAGGCATTGCGGTTGGGTTGGCTACAAAAATTCTTCCCCATAATTTCTGCGAATTAATTGATGCTTCTATTAAACATTTAAAAAACAGAAAGTTTGAATTATACCCTGATTTTATTACGGGCGGTTCAATAGATGTTACTAATTATAATGAAGGAAAGCGAAGTGGTAAAGTAAGAGTAAGAGCAAGAATTGAGGAACTGGATAAAAAGAACATCATCATCAAAGATGTGCCTTATGGCGTAACAACCACCCAGCTTATAGATTCTATCATAAAAGCCAATGATGCCGGAAAAATAAAGATCAAAAAAGTAACAGATAACACTGCTGCCGAAGTTGAGATCAGCGTTGAATTAGCGCCCGGCATTTCGCCTGATATTACCATTGATGCCTTGTATGCCTTTACAGATTGCGAGATATCTATTTCGCCAAATGCCTGTGTTATTGTTGCACATAAGCCGGCTTTTATGGGTGTGCAGGAGCTTTTAAAAATATCCGTAGATAATACAAAAGCATTATTACAAAAGGAACTGGAAATAAAGCTGGCAGAACTTCATGAAAAATGGCATTACACTTCTCTTGAAAAAATATTTTTTGAAGAAAAAATATATAAAGAGCTGGAAAAAAAACATGAAACCTGGGAAAAGGTTTTAACAGCTATAGACAAAGCTTTTGTGCCTTATAAAAATCTTTTAAAAAGAGACATTACGAAAGATGATATTTTAAAACTTACTGAAAAACCGGTACGACGCATTTATAAATTAGATATTGATGCGTTGAATGAGCAGATCAAAGGTTTGGAAGATGAGATCAATACGGTTAACTATAATCTTGAACATCTTACTGAATATGCTATTGGGTATTATACCGGTTTGTTACAGAAGTATGGCAAAGGGCGCCAGCGTAAAACGGAAATAAAATTGTTTGATACCATACAGGCTAAGACTGTTGCTATAGCCAACACTAAAATTTATGTAAACAGGGCCGAAGGTTTTATTGGTACAGGATTAAAAAAAGATGAATTGATAGGAGAGGTGTCTGATCTTGATGACATCATAGCCTTTACAAAGGCAGGCAAAATGAAAGTGGTTCGTGTAGGTGATAAAACATTTATTGGTAAAGATATTTTGCATGTAGATGTATTTGAAAAGAACGATGAACGCACAACCTACAACATGATATATGCTGATGGTAAAAGCGGCGTCAGTCATGCCAAGCGCTTTAATGTAACCGGCATTACACGGGATAAAGAATATGATCTTACCAAAGGCGAAGACAAGAGCAGGGTACATTATATCAGCGTAAACCCAAACGGCGAAGCGGAAACAGTAAAGATCACGCTAAACCCGAACTGCACGGCACGCATAAAGGAATTTGATTTTTATTTTGAAGAACTTGAAATAAAAGGCAGAAGCAGTATTGGCAACCAGGTTACTAAATACCCGGTAAAGCAGGTTCGTTTAAAAGAAAAAGGCAAGTCAACACTTGATGGCCGCAAACTTTATTTTGACCCAACTTTTGGCAGACTGAACATTGAACAAAAGGGAAAGTTCTTAGGCAACTTTGAAGGCGATGATAAAATTCTTGTTATTGATTACGATGGAAATTATGAAATAACGGGGCAGGAACTTACGCAAAGATTTGAGGTGGATAACATCACATTGATCGAAAAATTTGAACCTGAAAAAATCATCACTGCTGTTTATCTTGATAATGAAAAATTACAGTTCAACATTAAGCGGTTTAAAATAGAAACCAGTACGCTTAACACAAAATTTTATTTCATTAAAGAGGGTGAGGGTAATAAGCTGGTAAGAGCTACGACCAATCCTGAACCATTGCTTAATGTGCAAACCGGTAAGGGTTCTCAAATAAGAAAGGCCAAATTTAAACTGGTGAAAATGGTAGAAGTTATGGGCTGGCGGGCCATCGGCAGTAAGCTTTTAGATTATTCCAAAAGTGTTGAGATGGATTGGGATAACAAGGAGGATGATAAACCGGTGCAGAAAGAATTATTTTAGGACACTTAGTTATTAAGGCAAATCATTTTGTTTTAAAGATTCTATTCATTTTATTTTATTCCAGTTCATGCTCATCCTTTTTATACTCTAACCATTCTTGTTTTGAAGGTAGATCTTTAAACATACCTCGGAATTTTATAAAATAATATTTGTCAAATGCTCTTAAAAGAAGACTGTTTTTGTTTTCTTCAAAAGCTATTTTTATTCCAGGTTTAAAATTATATTTTTCTCTTAAACGCTTTGGAATAAGAAGTTGGCCTTTTGAATTTAGAGTCGAAGTTTCCATTTAACTAAAATTTGATGGAAAAATAGTTAAGTTATACAAGGGAGAATCGAACTTTTATTAAGTCAGAGTTAGGCAATATGTATTTAAAAATGTTCTTTAATAAATTTACCTGTTAAGTTTGATAATAACCTTGGTAATTGAATAAACCACCTCTTAACATAGAGACCAAAATTAATTGCGATCTTGATACTTTGGGAACTCATACGCAAGACCCATCAATACATCAGATATGGGACTTACGGTTTACTGAAATAAAATATCTCCCAAAAGAAAACTCTGCAGACACTCAAAAGTTTCTTTATTAAACCAAAATAGGTTTTGGAATTAAAGTAAATGGCATTGGTGAAAGCACATCAGTTTTAAAGTTTTCATCTGGCAGTAGCATATCAATCATCAAACAAGGTTCGGGTTATTGGAAATATGTTCCTGAATCAGATATTAATAGGAATGTCTCAATTCAGTTCCGGGTTGAATGGCGTTGTTACGTCATCGCTATAATCCTTCACTACATTATAAAGCGTATCTCTTTCAACAGGCACTCTTTTGACCTGCTTAATTAGATTAACCAAATCGCCTGTGGACATTGAAGGCGTTTGTTCCTCACTTCCCGCCATGGCATATATTTTTGTGGTGTCATCAATAGTACCATCAATATCATCAACACCGAAGGATAAAGAGAGCTGGGCACTTTGCCTGCCCAGCATGGGCCAGTAAGATTTTATATGTGCAAAATTGTCTAAGTAAATTCTTGCCACCGCATACATTTTCATATCCTCTACAACTGATGATTCAGGTACATTACTCATGTCATTATCTTTGTTACGGAACTTAAGTGGAATGAATGTATTAAAGCCTGCTTGTCCGGCAGGCAGGCCCCCGGTTTTATCCTGTAATTCTCTCAGGCGACGCATGTGATCAACCCGATGATAAAAATTTTCGATATGACCATAGAGCATTGTAGCATTTGTATGCATGCCAAGCTTATGAGCCGTTTCATGAATGTTAAGCCATCCATCTGCATTTACTTTATCATCACAGATTTGTTCTCTTATTTCGGGGTGAAATATTTCTGCGCCGCCACCCGGTATGGAATCAAGACCGGCTTCATGCATTTTCTTTAGTCCTTCTTCTACACTCAACTTAGCTTTGCGAAACATATAATCTAACTCAACAGCAGTAAACCCTTTTATATGTAATGATGGCCGGTGCTGTTTTATTTTTTGTAGGAGCTCACAGAAAAA